>JAQUUP010000004.1 GCA_028693815.1 Candidatus Omnitrophota bacterium | reverse complement strand
CCACCTAAAACACGATCAAATTCTTCATTGTCTGTTTTAAACCGATATTCATCTTGAGTCGGCACCTCGCTTAACAAAACAGGAGATTGCTTAAAAAACATTTCATCCCTAGGCGTTTCAACGGGATTCATACGCTCTTCAACAAACGAATTCCAACTCTGACAGCTCGAGCATTTCCCAAGCCATCCCGATGATTGCGCGCCGCACTCTTGACAAACATACAACGTTTTTGTTTTCATAAATAAAACCATACCTTACAAAACATTAGTCAACGTAAGTTATTCGATTAATTTTGCTTCAGCGCAACTCGATAAAACACACTGAAAAGAGTTAAAATTTAATGCTTCGCTGTATCGTCAGCATATCCGCTTCTCCATATCCAGGAGAACCTTGATCTTTGCGCATACGATATTTAAATTGCGTCTCACTTTCTCTTTTACGGCCTTTTTGCTGCTTAATCGTCCACTCTTTCTGAATATCTGTTTCACGAATCAAAGGAGAAACTTTTAATTTTGCTATTTGTTTCTCAAAATCAACAAACCCTTCAGAAAGATCAATCGTCCCTTCGACATTGCCGCTAACACCACCTTGCTCTGTAACGCTTGTCTGAATTAGTTCAAAGATAGGATACGATCCTTGAAAATTTAAAACAATATTATCGTACTTAAAATCTTCAATCTGTCCGTCATATGAACTTAATTTTCCATCCACGAATGGATGATCTGCAACACCGCTTAGCTGAATCTTTCCTGAAATATCACTTTCTGCATACATATTATGCCCTGGATTAACCCAAGACAAGAAATCAGATAGCAGTACATCTAAAAAAAGAAGCGACAAATCAATATCGTACGGCTTAAGCAATGAAAGATATCCTCGAGCGGTCAATCCATTAAAAGACACCGGATCAAGAAAAAACTTATCATCTTTGAATTCAAATGCTCCAAGAGAAATATATTTTCTCTCATCTGTCTTAAAATCTTGCTCATCTCGCCCAACAAACCCACGAATAAAAGGTTCTGCGTTAGGACGCTCAATAACTTTTGCAGTTCCTTTTAGTGCTGTCGAAATATCAAAAATAAGCACCTTGACTTCATAAAGCGACAAATCAAAATCAATAGTCCTGTCATCTACGCTAACGCCTCGAAAAAAAACAGTCCCGTGATCAGAAGCATTTAGCTCTAGATTCACTTCCTTAGTTAATAAATTTGCGGTTCCCCGAAAAGAAAAATCTGCGCAAGCTATATTTGCCCATAGCAGGAAAACGCTAGCACCAATAATAATTTTTTTTATCATTTATTCGAATGTCAGTTCTTCATTTTTTCTCTTAACAGTAACCGTACTGCCCTCTTTAAATCGACCAGAAATCATATCTTCTGCCAAAGGATCCTCCAAGAATCGCTGGATAGTCCTTTTAAGAGGACGCGCACCAAAAGTCGGATCAAATCCTTTCTCAATAAAAAACTCAATTGCCTCATCGGAAAGTTTAATATGAATATCTTTCTCTTTCAGCCGATCCGTTACTTCTTGAACTTCTAGATTAACAATCTTAATAAGATCTTCTTTAGTCAAAGATTGAAAAACAATAATATCATCTAGCCGATTTAAAAACTCTGGCTTAAATGTTTTCTTGACTTCATCTAAAAGATGCAATTTTAAATCTTGATATGTCACTTCCTTGTTCTGCGATGCAAACCCAAGCGAACCTTTTTGTCTTAAAAGTTCTGCACCAACATTAGAAGTCATGATAATAATTGTATTCCTAAAATCAACACGTCGACCTAAACTATCTGTAAGACGGCCATTTTCCAAAACTTGCAACAAAAGATTAAAAACATCTTGATGAGCTTTTTCAATTTCGTCTAAAAGCACAACAGCATAAGGCTTGCGCCTCACCTTTTCGGTCAACTGACCACCCTCTTCATACCCAACATATCCAGGAGGCGCACCAATCAAACGAGACACGTTGAATTTGTCCATATATTCAGACATATCGATTTGAATAATAGAATTCTGATCGCCAAACATAAATTCAGAAAGAACCTGCCCTAGAAGCGTTTTTCCAACACCTGTTGGGCCCAAAAACATAAAAGAACCAATCGGCCGCGCAGGATTCTTAATCCCTGCACGTGAACGACGCACCGCACGTGCAATCGCACTAATCGCTTCTTTTTGACCAATAACGATTTTAGATAAGTTTTCCTCAAGTTTTAAGAGCTTCTCGCTTTCTTTCTGCTCTAAACGAAACAAAGGAATCTTAGTCCACTGAGCAATAACTCGAGCAATATCCTCTTCAGTGATTGTTGGCGTCACGCTATCCCGATGCTGCATCCATTCTTTTCGCATTAAATCAAGCTTCTCTCTTGCTTCTCGTTCTGTGTCACGCATTTGCGCTGCCTTCTCAAAATTTTGACTTTTAATAAAAGCTTCTTTTTCATGTTTAAGTTGATCAATCTCTTCTTCAGACTTTTTAATGTCTTCAGGAACAACCATCGCATCTAAACTTGCACGTGCACCTGTCTCGTCCAAAAGATCCACGGCCTTATCTGGCAAAAAACGCCCCGAAACATAACGATCTGATAATTTTGCCGCAGCCTCAATGGCCTCAGGAGAATACTTAACCCTATGATGCGCTTCATATCTATCTTGAAGTCCTCGTAAAATTTGGATCGTTTCATCTACCGATGGCGGTTCAACCATAATCGTCTGAAAACGCCTTTCCAAAGCAGCATCTTTTTCAATATTCTTTCGATATTCATCAATCGTCGTTGCTCCAACACATTGAATTTCTCCTCGAGCCAAAGCCGGCTTAAGAATATTAGCCGCATCGATCGCACCCTCAGCCGCACCAGCCCCAACAAGTGTATGAATTTCATCAATAAATAAAATAATTTTTTTTGAACGCTTGATCTCGTCCATAATCGCTTTGATTCGTTCTTCAAACTGACCTCGATATTTTGTTCCAGCAATCATCATGGCCAAATCAAGAACAATAATATTTTTACCTCTTAAATTCTCAGGAATATTACCTGCCTCAATCAATTGTGCAAGGCCTTCAACAATCGCTGTTTTTCCAACGCCAGCTTCACCAATCAAAACAGGATTATTCTTATTGCGACGTGTTAAAATTTGAACAATCCGTTCAATCTCCATAGAACGACCAATAACAGGATCAAGCTTTCCCTCTTGTGCAAGTTTGTTTAAATTTCGTCCATAGGCATCAATAGCGGGCGTCTTTCCTTTTTTGACCTTCTCTTCTTCTGCTCCAAATCCTGGAATACCGGAGCCAAGAAGTTCCATAATTTCATTTCGCACTTTTTCTAAATCTACACCCATATTTAAAAATACACGATATGCCACACCCTCGCCTTCTCGAATAAGCCCAAGAAGCAAATGCTCTGTTCCAATATAATTATGACCCAAGGCTCTAGCTTCTTCAGCTGAAAGCTCTAGCGCCTTTTTAGAACGCGGAGTAAATGGAATGTCTCCCATAACCTGTGTTTGAGGCCCAGGTTGGACAACCTTCTCAACTTCGATTCGAATAGATTCAAGATCAAGCCCCAATTTCTGTAAAACCGCAGCTGCCACACCCTCGCCTTCTCGAATAAGCCCAAGAAGCAAATGCTCTGTTCCGATATAATCATGATTAAATCGTTTAGCTTCTTCTTTTGCTAAGACAATAACTTTTCTTGCGCGCTCTGTAAATCTGTTAAACATATACAACCTCCTAATAATAAAAAAATAATATTAAAATAATTTTTATGCTTTGCCTAATTTATCTCGAATTAGCGCCGCTCTTTTAGCATCCCGCTCAGAGGCGCCTAATTTTTTACCTTCAATCTTTTGAAGATGTGCTGGTTGAATCATAATAAATAATTCATTAATTGATTGTGTGCTTACCTCTTTAACAATTCCAGAATCAATGCCTAATCGCACCATCGACAATAAATCAACAGTCTCCTGACTTGAAATAATATGCGCATTCCTTAAGATGCCTAAAGATCGACAAATCTTATCTTCCAAAATAGATTTATTTTGAACTAATAATGCCTGACGAGCTTGCTCTTCTTGTTCAATAATTTGGCGAACAAGTCCATTGATGTTTTGTAAAATATCTTCTTCGCTATGACCCAAAGAAACTTGATTAGAGATCTGGAAGAAATTTCCAATCGCTTGTGTCCCTTCACCATAAAATCCACGCGACGCAAAACTCAACTTAGCAATTGCCTCTAAAACTTTATTAATCTGCTTCGTCATCACAAGTGCTGGCAAATGAAGCATCACCGATCCGCGAATACCTGTTCCTGTATTCGTTGGACACGCGGTTAAATAGCCCCAATCTGATCTAAACGCATAAGAAATTTTCTCAGATAATAAATCATCAATCATGCTTATAATTTTCCAAGTTTCTGATAAATCAAATCCAGATTGCATCACCTGAATACGAAGATGATCCTCCTCATTAATCATAATAGACAAAACTTCTTCTGTTGAAACAACAATCGCCTTCCCTTCGCCTGAAGCCGCATGATCATGGCTCATCAAATGGCGCTCAATTAAAAATTGACGATCTAAATTATCCATCTCATTAATCTTAAGCAAGATTGAATCTTTAAAATAATCAGTTGATGCAATCGCATTCTGCGTTGTCTCAAAAACTTCAGCCAAATCTTTTCGGTTCGCTCTTGTCGGAAATGGAATTTTTTCTAAATTCCTAGCTAATCGAATTCTAGAAGACATAACAATATGTGACTGCGGCCCTGTGCCTTTAAGCCATTCACCGGTATGGTGAATAAGATCTTCTAGATTCATACGCTCTCTCCTTTGCTCTCAAGGGATCGAATTTTATCTCGCAAAATTGCAGCTTGTTCAAAATCTTCAGACAAAATCGCTTGTTGTAATTTATTTTTTAAACTTTGAAGCGAGTCTTCTTTACCTCCTGAGCTTTTCCCTAAGGATTCTGTCTTAATTTCTTCCTTAAAACGCAACGGCGCCTTGCCCAAATGATGGCCCGATCCATGAATTTTTTTTAAAAGCGAAGTTAAATGGGAACGAAAAGATGAATAACATTCGCTACATCCTAATCGTCCAAATTTTCTAAAATCATCATAACTTAACGAACAGTTTGGGCATTGCAGCTTTACCTTTTCTTCAGCTTTAATCTGTTTGCCAAAATCAGATAATCCAGCTAAAAGATCAGCCAACCCAAATTGCTGCTCCATTTGCACACTACGTTCCTTAGCGCAATCTTCGCAAATATGCATCTCTGCCATTTGTCCGTCAATAATCTCTGTTAAATGAACTGTTGCTTTTTTCTTTCCGCAAGCATCGCACTGCATAAAATATCCTCCAAATAATAATTTTAATATTTCACACCATCTTTTGACGTAATCATCTTAAAAAGCTTAATAAGTTTTAATGTTGTTTTTCCTGGTTTTCCAGAGCCAATCACCCGACTATCAACTTTAACAATCGGAATAACTTCAGCCGCTGTTCCTGTTAGAAAACATTCATCCGCCGTATATACTTCATGACGTGTCATTAACCGCTCAAATGTTTTTATTTTATTCTTTTTCGCAAGAGCAATAACAGCATCGCGCGTAATGCCACACAGTCGTGCATTCGGTGGTGTCAAAAGTTCTCCATTTCTTAAAATAAAAATATTATCACCCGTGCATTCAGCAACATAGCCTTGCGAATCAAGCATTAACGCTTCCATATACCCAGAGGTGCTAGCTTCAATTTTTGCAAGAATATTATTAAGATAGTTCAAAGATTTTAACTGCGGATTAAGCGCTTCGTTTAAATTACGCACAGTCGGAACCGTAATAATTTCCATGCCATTTTGATAAAGCTCTTTTGGATAAAGAGTAATTTTATCTGCAATAATTACAACAGTTGCTTTCCCTGTACATTTTTTAGGATCAAGACCAAGATCTCCTGCTCCACGACTAACCACAACGCGAATATAGGCGTCCGACAGATGGTTAACTTTAAGCGTTTTTATAATTGCTTGGATCATTTCCTTTTTACTTAATGGAATCTCTAGCATCAAGGTATGCGCTGTTTCATAAAGGCGCTTAACATGTTCGTTTAATTTAAAAACATTATTCTTGTAGGATCTAATTCCCTCAAACACTCCGTCTCCATAAAGATAGCCATGATCAAATACAGATATTTTTGCATCTTTTTTTTCTACAAGCTTTCCATCTAAATAAATTTTCATACTGTCCCCTTTTTAAAATATAGTTTAAATAGATAATTTTCCATCTTGAATGCAAACAACTCTTTTTGCCCTCTGAGCAATGCTTTGATCGTGTGTTACCATCACAACTGTTTGACCAAAATCTTGATTAAGCTGCAGCAAAAGATTCATAATTTTTTCACCAGATTTTGAATCTAAATTTCCTGTCGGCTCATCACACAAAATAATTTTTGGATCATTAATCAAGCAACGGGCGATAGCCACTCTTTGCTGCTCACCACCAGATAACTGAGCAGGCTTATGATGAGCACGATGACCAAGCCCAACTTTTTCCAACAGCGTTTGTCCTGTTTTCTCCAATTTTTTCTTGTTGCTAAAAGTTTGATTAATCAACCCTGGCAAAATAATATTTTCAAGAGCCGTAAACTCCGGCAAGAGATGATAAAACTGAAAAACAAAACCTATTTCGGTATTAAGCAGAAATGAACGCTTTGCATCATTTAATTCATAAATATCTTTTTCATTAAAAAGAACATAGCCCTTACTTGGCTTATCCAACCCTCCTAGAATATGCAAAAGCGTTGATTTGCCAGCACCCGAAGGACCAACCAGAGCAACAAATTCCTTTTCGCAAATTGTCAGATCAACGCCCCGCAAGACTTCTACCGGTTGACCAACATCGTAATATGTTTTATGGACATTGACTGTGCTAAACATTTTTATTCGTAACGCAACGCCTCCACGGGTTCTAATGCACCTGCTTTTTTTGCAGGGTAAATGGTTGCGCAATAGCTAATCACGAAAGCTGCTGCTGCAATCATCAAAAGATCTCCTAGCTCCAAAAGAATGGGCAATCGATCAATATAATAAATTTCTTGGGGCAATTTAATAAACTGATATTTCTTCAAAAGCAAACTTAGGCCCACGCCTCCAACAAAACCAAAAAATGTTCCGACAATTCCAATAACCATACCTTTCATCACAAAAATTCGTTCAATTGCTTTTCGCGGTACGCCAATAGCCTTCAAGATACCGATATCCTTAATTTTACTAGTTACCGTAACAATAAGCGTACTAACAATGTTAAATGAAGCAACCAAAACAATGAGCGTTAAAATTATAAACATAGCAAACTTCTCAAGCTTGAGCGCTGCAAAAAAGTTTCGATTTGAATCAATCCACGTTTTTACCAAAAAACTATACCCCATGGCTTGATAAATTTCTTTCTTTATTTCTGGTGCTGCATATACATCTTTAAGTTTTAGCGCAATTCCGTTCACAGTGTTTTTAGGAAGACCAAAAATTTCCTGCGCTTTTGGAAGACTAATCAAAGCCAACGTCATATCATAATCATACATCCCAGAACTAAAAATACCTGTAATGACAAGCTCATGGCGCCACCCATTGCCAGCACGCCCTGCTACCGGTGCAATCACAGTAAGAATGTCACCTATTTTCTTCCCTAGATAATTTGAAAGCTCGCTTCCAATAATTACGCCATTACCAGATAAGTCTTCGAGGCTACCCTTAACAAGATATTCTTTTATTTTTGTAACATCTCCTGCTGTTTTAGGATCAACGCCGCGCGCTACAATATTCATAACCTGATTATCATATTCTAAAAAAAGTGGACCTTGCACATATGGAGTTGCAGCTTCCACACCGTCAATGAGCTTAATTTTATCTTCCAATTTCTGAGGAGACTGAACACCCGTTTCTTTTTCGATCACAATATGCGCATTTGTTCCAATGATTTTTTCACGTAAATCCCGATCAAATCCTGTCATGACTCCAATGACAATAATAAGCGCTGTGACACCAATTGCAACACCAGCAATAGCCACAAAGTTAATAAGTGCTAAGAACGGCTCTTTTTTAGCCGACAAATAGCGAAAACTTATCCAGCTCTCATAATTCATTTTCACCCTTATCATTTTTTGCCTGTGGCTTTAAAAGTGGAAACAAAATAACATCTCGGATAGACGGCGCATCTGTCAAAAGCATCACTAGTCGATCAATGCCAATACCCAATCCTCCTGCTGGAGGCATACCGTATTCAAGAGCATTTAAAAAGTCTTCGTCAACATTTCGCAAACCTGTCTCAGTGTCATCCTTTAAATCTTCAATCAAACGCTGACGCTGCTCTGTCGGATCATTGAGCTCAGAATAAGCATTTCCAACTTCCATGCCAGCAACAAAGCATTCAAAGCGCTGTGCAACAGAAGGATCATCGTCCTTTGCCTTTGCAAGCGGAGACAAGAATGTAAAATAATCAACTAAAAATATTGGATTCATTGTCGCTTCTTCATCCAAAAGATCCTCAACAATTTTCATAACCGCTGAACGTGTCAAAGTATCAACCGCTGCAACTTTTCTTTCAAGTTTTACTTTTTTAAGCATTGTTACAGCATCATCAGTTGAATTGATATCAAATTTATCTTTTACAATTTTCGTAAAAGACCGTCTTTCCCAAGGGGGTGTAAAATCAATTTCTTTTCCTTGATACATCACTTTGTAACTTCCATGCAATTCTTTAGCTAAAGAACTAATCAGCTCTTCTGTCAAATTCATCATGTCATTATAATCAGCATATGCTTCATAGACCTCGAGCATAGTAAACTCTGGGTTATGTCTCGTCGAAATGCCTTCATTTCTAAAATTACGATTCATCTCATAAACCTTTTCAAGGCCACCAACCAAAAGTCGTTTAAGATAAAGTTCCGGAGCAATGCGCAAAAAAACATCCATATCGTAGGTATTGTGCAAACTCTTAAAAGGCCTTCCGCGCGCACCGCCAGCCATAGGCTGAAGCATCGGAGTTTCAACCTCTAAAAATTCTTTTTTATCTAAAAAAGAACGAATCATCGAGACAATCTTGCTTCTTTTAACAAATAGCTCTTTAACCTCGCCATTAGCAATTAGATCCACATAACGCTGACGATATCGAATCTCGACATCTTTTAGCCCATGCCATTTCTCGGGAAGACACATCAAAGATTTTGATAAAATTGTAATTTCAAAAACACGAATACTTTCCTGCTCTGTTTTTGTCTTAAAAAGCTGGCCTTTAACACCAATAATATCTCCAATATCCAAATGATGCGCTATATCAAAAAGTGCTTCTCCAACATTGTCTAATTTTATAAAAAGTTGTATTTTTCCACTTAAATCAACAAGATCCATAAAAATAACCTTACCATGTGTTCGGCTAGCCATAATGCGACCCGCGACAATTACCTCTTTTCCTTCCTCAAAATTGCTTAAAGCACCTGAAACACTTGTTGTTCGGATAAATTTTCCACCATAAGGGTTTAGACCTTTTGATTTAAGATTATCTAATTTTTCATTACGAATTCGTTTAATTTCTTCAATTTCCACAAGATTCTCCTAGCTATTAACCCAAGTTTTACGTTTATACAAAATTAGCCTTCCTATTTGAAACCAAGAAAAAGCACAGGGCAATCCCAATAATCATAATTTCAAACAAGCTTGATAATTCTAATATATTGGAATTAGTATTAATATTAAATATTAGTATGTTATTATATAGAAAAGCACAAAAGGTGTCAACGAAAAGCACCTAGCAAAAAACACTCAAGAAATAGGTATAAAAAACCAAGAAATGCTTAATATCTAGCAAATAAAAGAATTAGGAAATTAAAAATGGAAGATTTTTTTCTAAAGAATAAATTTCTGCCTAAAGATATCTTCGAATGCTTGTCATAACCTTGCCCATAATGGTAGTCTCTGCTGTAACAGAAATAGGCTGATATTTTGGGTTGGCCGGAACAAGAAAATAATGTGTCCCTATCTTACTAAGACGCTTGACTGTAGCCTCTTCTCCTATTAAAGCAACAACAATCTCGCCAACCTGAGCCACGGATTGTCGTCGGACCATAACAAGATCATCGGGCATAATGCCGGCTTCGATCATGCTATCTCCTTTTACGCGCAATGCAAAAATATCTGAATCTGAAAAATAAACATCATCCAAATCCACATATCCTTCGATATCTTCAACAGCCAACGTAGGATTCCCAGCAGCCACAACACCCAAAATAGGAACGCGAAAAGCTTCTTTGACCAACTCTATAGCTCTTGCCTTCCCCTCATTGACGCGAATATAGCCCTTATCAACAAGAGCTTTGAGATAATCGCGCACTGTCCCGGTTGAGGAAAAACCAAATTCTTGAGCAATCTCTCGAATTGTCGGCGGGATCTTTTCATTTCTAATCTGATTAAAAATGAAACGTAGAACGTTCTTTTGCTTACCAGTAAGATTCTTAACCATAGATAAATACTACCACACGGGCGTGTGGGTGTCAATAATTTTCAATCAATTTTCTAAAAAAAATATTACAAGCTTAAAACATGCTCTAAAACAGCATCCGCTTGTTTAGCAGCTGCAATATTAACGCGTGGAGACAACGGCGAGTTCTCTTCGCTATCAGTTTTCAGATCACCAATAAGAACAAAATTCTTTTTTATCTGATGCGTTTTAATCTCATCGCTTTGCCCGATGCCGCAAAGGCCTGAGGCAGAAACAATGAATTTATCTGTCTTCAAGAAATGTTCAACAAAAATGCTTTTATACTCCGCCTTATCAAAAGCCTCAACAACAACATCGCAATCAGCGAACAAATCATCAATATTGTTTCTTTCGATCTTTCGATCAGAAACCTCAAGACTGATGTCAGGATTAATTCGTTTAAGATTTTCGCTTAAGGCTTCAACTTTTTTCATTCCTTTTTGATCATAAAAATAAAATTGTCGATTCAGGTTTGAAAACTCTACCAAATCAAAGTCCACAATACAAAAATTCTTAAATCCAGCGCGCACCAAATTAAACGCACAATTAGACCCCAGTCCTCCGGCGCCAGCAATGCCGATTTTTACCGATTGAATCTTCTGGAACTTCTTTTCTCCAAAAACTTCCAAAAGTTTTTGCTCAAAACTGTTCGCCATTAAATCGCCATCCAATCTTTTAAAACCGGCTGATATCCTTTTTGTTCCAAAAACTTTATCATCTGCAAAACACTGCGCGTATCTGATATTTCAAATTGCACATTTTTCTTATTCTCGTCAACAATAGCTGTGTGTCCACCAACCTCAGTTGTTGATCCTGCCGACATTCGCGTAATACCCAACGATAATAAATTCTCTCGAAATTGTGCACTTTCTCTCGTCGACAATGTGATTCCTAGTCGTGGCAAGAAAATACGAAGCGCCAAAATCATCTGAACAATGCTTTTGTCCTCTACAACACAAGCTGGTTGAAACATCCCTTTGGCAGGACGCAAACGCGGAAGAGAAATGCTTATTTCTGAATCAAAGAATTTGTCTTGTAAATATTGTGCGTGAAGCCCCAGCAAAAAAACTTCTTTCTGCCACTGGGAAAGCCCTAGCAAAACGCCAATATTAACCGTGCGCATTCTTTGGCTTAAAGCTCTCTCTGGTGCATCAAGACGAAACAAATAATCTGATTTAGGTCCTGCCTGATGAACTTGACTATAAACAACTTCATCATAAACTTCTTGATAAACAGTTAATCCATCAACGCCAGCATCAATTAACTCTTTGTATTCATCGGTTGTTAACGTATAAACCTCGAGCGAAACGGAACTAAAATATTTCTGTAAAATCTTAACACATTCTTTCACGTATCCAACAGGACTTTGCGCGCGCGAGCTACCCGTCAAAAGAAGAATATGCTTTAGCCCTGTCTGCGAGATAAACTCAGCTTCCTTCTTAACCTCATCAAAACTTAATTTCTTTCTTTGAATTTTATTTTTTCGATTAAACCCACAATAAACACATTCATTCTCACAATAATTTGAAACATACATTGGAGTATATAGCTGAATTGTTTTTCCAAAATACTGTCGAGTTAGCTGACTAGATCGTGTCGCCATTTGCTCTAAAAAAGGTTCTGCCCTTGATGATAAAAAAGAAAGAAATTGATACTCTGATACATTGGGCACATTCAAAGCTTTTTGAATCATCTGAGATTCAACGTTACCAAAAAAATTCTGAATATCAAAATCCTTGTATTGCTTATAAACATCGTAAAAGCTCATAACTAAACTTTTTCTTCCTCTCTTAAGAATCCAGTTAAAGGCGACGATGCGCTAGCCTCACTTCCTGTAGAACCTAAACCCGAAAGATACCCAAGGCGCCCAGCTTGGACCGCTAACTTAAATGCTCTTGCCATCGAAACAGGATCCTCGGCAATGGCAACAGCGGTATTGACTAAAACAGCATCGCACCCAAGTTCCATGCACTCAGCCGCTTGCGTCGGACTTCCAATGCCAGCATCAACAATAACCGGAATGTTTATTTCATTAACCATGATGCGAACCAACTCTTTTGTTTTAAGTCCCCGATTACTCCCAATCGGTGCACCCAAAGGCATCACAGCTTTTGCACCAGCATCAACCAATCTTTTTGCAGCCATCAAGTCAGGACTCATATAAGGCAGAACCACAAATCCTTCTTTCGATAAAATTTCTGTTGCCTTAATTGTTTCAAAATTATCAGGAAGCAAATATTTATTATCCGAAATAATTTCAATCTTTATCCAATTGCCACAACCAACAGCCTTAGAAAGACGTGCAATACGAATCGCCTCCTCAGCGTTGCGAGCTCCAGATGTATTTGGCATCAACAAACAACTTTTCGGAATATAATCTAAAATATTTTCATCCTCTGAATCTTGATCAACGCGCCTGAGCGCAACAGTCACAACAGACGCACCTGAAGTTTCTAAAACATCTTTAATAATCTTTTTACTTGGAAATTTCCCCGTCCCAATAAACAAACGACTTTCAAGATTTTGATCCGCAATCTTTAAAATATCATTCACTTTTAACCTCCTCCAACAAAACTAATAATTTCAATAACATCATCTTCTTTAATTGCCAAAGAAGACAGATCTTCTCGATCTACAATCTTTGCGTTGTGCTCAACAACAATTTTCTTTTGACTCAAACCTCTTTGCTCTAAAAGAGCTAACAATGTTAGTTCAACCTCTATATTTTCTTCTTTTCCATTAATGCGAACTTTCATCTTTTAGCCTTTCGCATAATTTTGTTCTTTAATTCTTTTGTACTTTTCACAACATCCTCCGACGCTGCAATACAACGAATCACAGCGATGTTTCTTGCCCCTTCTTCCAGAAGACAATCAATATTCTCTAGATTAATCCCACCAATAAACACAACAGGCTTTCGGGCAACTTCTAAAACATTCTTAACATCATTAAGGCCAATAAAATAATCTTTTGTTTTTGTATAGAAAATTGGGCCAAAAGCTAAATAATCGCAATCCTGATTTTGTGCATTTTGAAATTGTTCAATCGAATGCGTTGAGACACCAATTATTCTTTCATTACCTAAAATAGCCCGCGCCTGTTCAATAGGATATTTTTCAATATCCTGCTGACCCAAATGAACCCCATCAGCATTAAGTTCTTTGGTCAAAAAAGGATCGTCATTGACAATAAAAAGAACATTATTAATCTGGCAAATTTCTTTAAGCTTTTGGCCCAAAGCCAAAAGCTCATTTTTAGACTTTTTCTTCTCCCGCATCTGAACAATATCAACTCCGCCCAAAATCGCGTCTAGCACAACTTCTTTAGTTGTTTTTGAACCGCTATATTCTTCTCCAGTAACGAAATATAAGCTATGGTCTTTGAGTTTTTGCATTATTATTTTTATGCTCTCTTAAAGAACCCAACTTACGTTGGGCTTTCTTTACATCTTCTCTTCAAAAAACCTACAAGGTAGATGAAAAAAGAAATTCCACTTCTGATCTGAAGTGGAAAATAGAACTACTTTTTCTCCCTACGCTGGCATTATCCAGATCAGGTAAAATCTGCTTTAAACGGCAGAATAACGGGTCTTCTGTCTACATCACAGCGTTCTCAGAAGCGTCCTGGCGCCCTCCCCGGTTTTATGTTAACTGATTAGACCATACGAGACCTTTTCTGTCAATAAAATTTCATAGTTTGGGCCACTTTCGCAGCGAAAGTGGCCCAAAACAAAACTTCAATATTCCTAAAAATTTTTATATACCCACAATGCAAATATTATGCTTATTCGCTAATCGCAAACAGCGATCTTCGTCAATCACAATCGTCTTTCCAGCCTCAATCGCAAGACAAGAAGCTTTTGCTTTAATCATATTTTTTATTGTTCTTGCGCCTACCACCGGAACATCAAATCGTAAATCTTGATTCGGCTTACTTGCTTTAACTACAACAGCTTTTTTTTGCGCAATTCTTCCTCCACGCAAAATTGCCTGATCTGTTCCTTCCATCGCTTCAATCGCAACAATCGCCTTATCTTTTATCACAACAGTCTGTCCAACATCTAGCTCTCCCATCTGTTTTGCAATAATAACTCCAAACTCAATGTCATCAAGCTCTTGTTGACTCGGGCCCCTTTTAGTAATCGTTCCTTTTGAAGCTAAATAATCTTTCAAAAATACAGTCGAATCTAAAAGCATCATTCCATTTTGCTTTAAAGCATCTGCTATCGCAGAAAAAATAGTATCTGCTTTTCGATCCTTAATTGCATCAAAAAGATTTTTGAACTCCTCATCAATCGGAAGATTCTCATCAAAAAGATTTCTTTGGCTTACCTGACCTGCCATAACCACATCTTCGATGTTTTCACTTTTAAAAAATTCAAAAAGTTTTTTAAGTTCTCCTGCCCCTGACCAAAAAATCTTATCAACAAACGGCGTGAGCAAAATAGACGTATCTCCTTTAATCGCAACCGCTGTCACTCGGCATCCTTGTCGTCGAGCCTCGCGAGCAAAAAGAAAGGGAAACTTTCCGTTTCCCGCAATGAGCCCAAGATTCTTTTTATTTTCTTTATTTTCTTTATCCATTAACTGCAAAGTCCTCTTTTGGAACTCTCAACAAAATTAATAAGATGCTGAATTTCCTCAGTAAGCGAAACTTTCTTTTTGATTTCTTCAACAGCATGCTTTTTTATTAAATTAGAAAAAAATAATAATTTAAAAGCTTGCTTTAAAAGTCTCACTATTTCTAAAGAAAAATTGGCGCGCTTTAAGCCAATAGAATTCAATCCATACACACGCGCTGGATGCCCATCGCACGTTGAAAAAGGCGGAATATCTTGCACAACCTTAGAACATCCACCAATAATTGAAAGCTTTCCTAATCGAACAAATTGATGAATAGCCGTCAAACCACCGACGACAGCTCCATCTTCTAATGTTACATGACCAGCAAGAGTTCCAACATTAGCAAGCGTACAATTATCTCCAATAACACAATCATGCGCCACATGAGAATAGGCCATCAAAAGATTATTGTTTCCAATAACAGTTTTTCCGCCTTCGCCTGTTCCAGGATTAACAGTTACATACTCACGAAAAATATTATCTTCTCCAATCTCAAGATAAGTCTTTTCCTCTTCCTTATATTTTCGATCCTGAGGAATGCTTCCAATAACTGCCCCTGTAAACAATGTACAATTCTTTCCTATCGTTGTATTTCCTTGGACGACACAACCCTGCCCTATTTTTACACCATCAGATAAAACAACACCTTCCCCAATAGACGCATAAGGTCCTACAATGACTGTTTTGTCTATTTTTGCCTTAGAATGGATAATCGCTGTTTTATGTATTTTCATGATCAATTGTCTAAATAAGAAAAATCCGTAAATGAAAACATTAATTCTGCCTCAACAACAACCTTGTCACCTGTTTTAGCAACACCCCTAACCTGCGCAATGCGAGATTTGCATCGCATCACATCGACTTCAAAAACAAGTTGATCGCCAGGTTCTACAACTTTTCTAAACTTAACTTTATCAATTGCCATAAAAAGAGCCAACTTGCCTTTATTCTGAGGATCTGTTAATACGGCAATACCTCCAACTTGCGCCATCGCCTCAACCATAAGAACTCCTGGCATAACAGGTTTTCCAGGAAAATGTCCCTGAAAAAATCCTTCATTTGCAGTTACATTCTTAATAGCAACAGCTCGCTTTCCGGGCTCAAGCTCAACAACGCGATCTACAAACAAGAAAGGATAACGATGTGGCAATATTTTCTGTATATCGTTAATATCAAGAACCGTCTTACCAGCGAATTCATGGCCCGTTTCTACAAATTGAGAAGCATATTTTTCTTTTTGTTCAGAAATTCTTTGCAAAAGCTTTCGATTTAAATTATGCCCACTTTTCATAGCAACCACATGCCCACAAATCGGCATTCCTAAAAGATACAAGTCTCCAATAAAATCTAAAACTTTATGTCTAGCAAATTCTTCAGGAGAGCGAAGCGTATTCTCCTTAACGCCATCATCCCCAACAACAAGCGTATTTGTATAATTAGCGCCTTTTCCCAATCCTTTTTCTTGAAGCGCTTTCGCCTCACTTTCTAAACAAAAAGTTCTCGAGCAAGCAATTTGTTCTTCAAAAATTGTCCCATCAATCTTTTTATTAAAAACTTGAGCAGACAAAGCAGGGTGATCATAATCCAACGTATATGAAATTCTAAAACTATCTGAAGGAACAATAAAAATAGAAGCCCCTTTGTCTTCAACCCAAATCGGCTCTTTAACTTCAAAAACTTCCTTTAGCGCATCTTGTTCAACAACACCAACAACCTTCAAAGCTTTTAAAAACTCAATACAACTTCCATCAAGCCCTGGCAATTCCTCTCCGTTAATTTCAATAATAATATTATCAATTTCCATGCCATAAAGCGCTGCCATCACATGTTCAACAGTATGAATAATAACTCCGTCTCTACCAATAGAAGTACAGCGCGGCATTCCCTTTCCATCAACAATAGCTGAACAATTTGCCTCAATCACCGGATGCTCGGCAAGATCAACTCTTACAAACTGAATCCCTGTATTCTTTTCTGCTGGTCTAAAAAGAAGCTTTACCTTTTTTCCTGTATGAAGACCAATGCCCTCAACAGAAACTTCTTTTTTAATTGTTTTTTGTTTTCGATTCATATCTATTGTTATTTCTGATTTTGTTCAAGAATTTCAATTCTTTTTTTCAAATCATTAATGGTCTTCACGTATTCGGGTAAACGCTGAACCGCAGCATTAATTCTTTTTGCCTTATCATGTGGCTTAGCCGGAAATCCCGAAACAATCATTTTGGGAGCAATTGATTTTGTCACGCCTGAACGGGCAGCAACAATAGTTCCTTCCCCTATTGTTAAATGTCCAGCAATGCCGACTTGACCAGCAATCGTCACTCGATCTCCTAATTGAACACTACCAGAAATACCTGTTTGTGAAATAATAATACAATGACGGCCAATGGTAACATTATGTGCAATCTGAACCAAATTATCAATTTTTGTCCCTTTGCCAATAAACGTCTTATCAAATCGCGCACGATCAACAGTGACGTTAGAACCAATCTCCACATCATCTTCAATCACAACAGTCCCAATTTGAGGAATCTTTTCATGCGCGCCGCCAACTTCATTAAATCCAAAACCATCAGATCCGATCACTGTTCCGGAATGAATAATCACGTTATTGCCGATCATAGCTCGCTCTCGGATTGTCACATTCGGATAAATCAAACATTTTGTTCCGATCTTAGTCTCATATCCGATAAAGCATCCGCTATAGACAATACTATTGTCTCCAACTTCAACTTTACTTTGAATAACCGCATGAGGGCCAATGCAGACATTTTTGCCAATCACAGCATCATCTGCAATAACAGCTGTTGGATGAATACCTTGAATATGATGAGACAAATCACCAACAACACTAACTGCTAGCTTAGAAAATGCAAAAGATGGATCTTTTGTGCAAATCAAATTTTTCTTTGTTGATAAAATATTTTCAGACACGATAATCGCCGAAGCTTTTGTCTCTTCGATTAAAGGAAAATACTTTGGGTCAGCCACAAAGGTGATATCTCCCTCCCTGGCCTCTTTAATTCCGGAGATACCTGTAACAAAAACCTTTTCATCTCCCAAGACTTTTCCATCAATTAGCTGTGCGATTTCAGCAAGAGTTTTTTGCATTTATCAATCTTTTCCAAAGAAATAAAATAGAACTAATATCAACATCCTTTGCTTTCCAAAGAAAGACCAAAATATTTTAACTTCCATACATCTTCTGGTGGAACAAAGGTCGATAAACAGCGCCTATTAATTCTTTTTGTTAAGAATATCCAAAACTTTTTCAGTGATCTCTAATTCTTTACTACCATAAATTAAAACACGATCGTTTAAAATAATATCGTATTTTTCCTTCTCGGCATAAACCTTAACAACTTCTTCAATTTCTAACAAGATTTCACGAATTTTCTCATCACGCTCTTTGCGCAAATCTGTTTGTTTCTCACGATCAAACTCAATAAGATCATTTTTATTCTTATCAATTTCTATTTTTAATTTTTCTTTTTCTTCCTCTTTAAGCAAAACAAGTTTACGCTCTGCTTCTTGAATTTTCTCAAGCTTTTTGTTTCGTTCCTTTTGATATTCTGTGCTCTTCTTTTCTAACGTTTGATCATAATTACTTGTTTTAGAATATTCATCAAAAACACGACTCAGATTAACATATGCAATTCTAAGAGAAGACTGTGCATAGCTAACCGTTGTTAATGATAATGCTAAAATCATTGCCAAGAACAAACCAATAACTTTTTTCATAAAAACCTCCTTATTAATTAATTATATATTAAAACGATCGACTAATGCTGAAATAAAACTTTCCTGTTCTGTCATCTTCTCCTGACACATCATTGAGAGGATATCCGTAATCTAAATTAATCGGGCCAATTGGCGTCTTGATCCGAAGCCCTAAACCTGTTCCTGATTTTAAATCTCCTGTTCCAAAGTCTTCCATATCTGTCCAAACGTTACCAACATCAAAAAATGTTGCAAGTTTAATAAAATCAACCAAAGGAATAGTGTATTCAACATTGAAAATCAACAAGCTATCTCCTCCAATAGGATCATTTGTTGCTGAATCAAGAGGACCAACCTTTCTTTCGTCATACCCTCGGATTGTCCTGGCTCCACCAGCAAAAAAACGTTCATAAATTGGAACCTCGTCAGAATCACCAAAAGCAGTAACCAATCCCGTTCTTAGGCGAAATTCTAAAACTGTATCATCTAATATCGGGACCAAATAACTTGTCCTTGTTTGGATGCGATAAAAATTCTTGTCACCTCCTAGAAATCCACCCGCATAATCAAAAGTTCCCCCTAAAACAAGTCCTTTTGTTGGACTAAAAATATTATCGCGAGAATCATGCGTTAAACTAAAACTTAACGAACTTATCGTATTTGTTCCAACCTCTTTTTGCAACTCAGAACCAGCACTCGTATCCAAATTACTAATTGTGATTTCTTCCATGCGATATACTGTCCCTGCAGACAAATATTCTGTTAGCTGTTTTCCAAGGCGAAGATCGCCTCCAGTTCGCTCTTCGTCATACGCATAGCCTGTGTCTGACTCACGATCAGTTTTTGTTTGGTAAAGATCAAACCCACCTGATATTGGATAATCAAAAATCCATGGCTCGGTAAAGCTTAAACGTGCATTATTACGCACAGAACCAAGTTCGGCACGAACCAAAATATCCTGACCTCCTCCTGTGAATGTTGGCCAATTTGCAAAATCAAAATTCTTTTGTTCAATCTCAAAAAAACCAACCAATTGATCGACGGTACTATATCCGCCACCAAAACTAAAACTCCCTGTTTTAGCCTCCTTAACCTGAACAACTAAATCTTTTTTATTCGAATAAGACGTATCTTGAACGTCATAATCAATTTCTTCAAAATATCCTAAATTCTTCAAACGCTCTTTGCTGCGACGCAGCTTAGCCCCATCAAAAACATCTCCTGGCTTTAAGCGCAATTCACGACGAACAACGATATCTCTCGTCCTTGTATTTCCTTGAATATTGATTTTATTCACATACGCAATATCACCCTCTTGGATGTTAAGACGCACATCCACTTTTCCTGTTTCAGGATTAATCGAAGTTGCGTCCTGAATATTAACAAAGATATATCCTTTATCAAAATAATTCGAATTAAGACGAGAAATTGCTTCGTCCATTTTTTTAGGCGTAAACGTCTCATCTGACTTTAGCTCTCCTAAGGCCTCAACAATTTCTTTATCTGTAAAAACAATGTCATTACCTTCAAAAACGATATCCCCAACAAAATACTGTTTTCCTTCTTCAACGCTAATGTTGATAATCAGTTTTGATTTTTCAACCTGTTCAATAGCATATGTCGCTTTTGCATCTAAAAAGCCATCATCCGCATAAAGAAATGCGATACGCTCCATGTCTTCTTCTAAAATATCACTCTTTAAATACCCAGAAGTAAAAAGAGAATCTGCCCTAGTTTTTATCGCACGGATTATTTGTTTATAGCTAAAAAATTTATTTCCTGAAATATTAATCTTTTTAATCTTAACCCGCTGGCCTTCCTCAATAATATAATGAAGCGTCACCTTGCTGTTCTGCTCATCAGTCGTTACATCAACGTCAATGACAACATCTGTCAAACCTTTCTTGGCATACAAATCTGCTATAATCTTTTTGTCTTCTTTCAAATTCTTTCGGTCAAAGAAACGTCCTTCTTTGCTCTCAATTTTTAATGTCAATGCACGCGTACTATAATAAGTTGTCTTTGAAAATGTAATTTTATCGATCACAGGCTTTTCCGTTAAATAAATAATAACTTTTACACCACCTTCATAATCTTCTTTTTCAATAGCAACATCAGAAAAATATCCAGTATTAAAAAGTCTTTTAATATCATCTCCAGCAATATTTGATGAATACTCATCTCCAACTCGTATTTTAATTTTTGCTAAAATAGCGGTTGTACCAATTGTTTTATTTCCTTGAATATCAATAACCTTAACGATTTTAGACGTTTTATCCTGATCTGCTTGCTCTTCTGAAAGAAATTCATCCATTTGTTTTTTTGCAGGAGTTTCACCCTTTTGTTCTTCTAAAAGAGAATCATCCATTTTGCTTTCTGCCGTATCATACTGAGCAAAACAAAAACTTGTTAGCGCTAATCCTAAACAGCAAAAAATCATTAGGCAAAATATCTTTTTCATCACACGTCCTCTCTGCTTATTCAGATCTGGTTGCTAAATTCTCAAATTTCATATATTCTTTAATAAATGTCGCCTTATTTGTTCCAACAGGTCCATTTCTTTGTTTCGCAATAATTATTTCAGCGATGCCTCTGTTTTCTTCGGTAGGATTATAATATTCCTCGCGCATAAGCAAAACAACAAGATCTGCATCTTGTTCGATCGCGCCAGATTCACGAAGATCAGAAAGCTGCGGCCTATGGTCTTGTCGACTTTCTACAGCACGAGAAAGCTGACTAATGCCAATAACAGGAACGCTAATTTCACGCGCAAGAGCTTTAAGTGATCGAGAAATATCAGAAATTTCCTGTTGCCGGCTATCCGCGCGCGCACTTCCTCGCATTAGCTGCAAATAATCAACAATAATAAGTTGAATATCATGGCTTGCCTTCAATCGTCTTGCCTTTGTACGTAACTCCAAAACAGAAATCGCTGGCGTATCATCAATAAAAATAGGTGCCGCTGATAATTTTCCTGCAGCTGCTGTTAGCTTGGGCCAATCTGATGGAAGCAAGAATCCACTTCGAACCTTATGCGCATCAACGCGTCCATGAGAACAAAGCATACGTTGAACAAGTTGTTCTTTTGACATTTCCAAGCTAAAAATCGCAACTCCCGCTCCATTTTCTACTGCAGCATATTCTGCCACATTCATCGCCCATGAACTTTTTCCCATAGATGGACGCCCAGCCACAATAACCAAATCTGACTTCTGAAGGCCAGAAGTCATTTTGTCAAATTCAGTAAAACCTGTTGAAATACCAGTAATATATTCTTTTCGTTGGTACAAATTATCAATTGTTTCGATGGTCTCTTTAATGAGCTCCTTAATATGCATAGCATCTTGCTTAAGACGTGCTGTTGCAATCTGAAAAATAAGCTTTTCAGCGCCATCCACAAGCTCATCAATGTCAACTCCCGGCTTATAACTCTCGGCAATAATTTGTGTTGCATTTTTAATAAGTTGTCGCTGGATATTTTTTTCTTTAACAATGCGCGCATAATGCTCAATGTTAGCCGAAGAAGGAACCAAATCAATCAATACTGTTAAGTAGCTAACACCCCCAACTTCATCTAAAATTCCCTGAGATTTTAGTTCGTCAGAAAGTGTAATAAGATCAACATTTCTTCGATCATTGTAAAGTTTTAAAATCGCATCAAAAATTCGTTGATGAGAAAACTCATAAAAAGATTCAGCGCTCAAATTTTCTGCAGCTAAACCAATGGCCTCTTGATCAATCATCATTGATCCTAGCACTGATTTCTCTGCCTCAATATTCTGAGGCGTTACTTTTCCATCTGCAAAAGATTGAAAAACATCCTGAGAGTTACGTGCGGTTTTTATTTCTTGGTTACCCATACTCTAACTTTTGCTGTTACCTCTGGATGGACACGAACACCAACTTCAAAAATGCCCAACTCTTCAATTGGCTGCTCGATCACAATATCTTTTTTGTTAATGTCAAAACCTTCATCATTAATTGCTTTGGCAATATCAGTCTCTGAAATAGCTCCATACAATTTTTCTAAATCGTTAACTTCAACATTAATCGTACAAGAAACACCTGACAATTTCTTTGAAAATTCTTCTGCCTGTGCTTTTCTCTCTAATGCTTCAGCTTGATGCTTTGCTTTTTGTTTTTCAACCCTCTTTAAATTCTGAGCCGTTGCAAGATAGGCTTGTTTTTGAGGAATTAGAAAATTTCGAGCAAAACCATCTTTAACCTTTATGACATCCCCGACTTTTCCTAGCTTATCTATGCTTTGTGATAAAATAACTTTCATTTTAAAAACCTCTTTGATGATCCGACAGGAACAAGAGCTAAAAATTTAGCTTGCTTTGCCGCTTTTGTTAGATCCCGCTGTTGCTTTGAATTTGCCCCGGTAAATCGTCGAGACATAATTTTGCCATTTGTTGTCGTGACTCTTAACAACAAATCAATACTCTTATAGTCAATTTTTGTATCCTTCGGAAGACCAATTCGAACGCGTGGACGTCGAGCGACCTTCTTTCGATCTAATTTCTTTTTATCATCTTTTTTTCTTAGCATTATTTTTTCCTTTTTTAAACTGCATTTTCTTCTTCATCCCAAGAAATATTCTCTGGCTTCAGAGAATCTTCTACCTGAGTATCTGCATCAAGGCTTTCTTCACCTTTTAATGCAGAATCTTTTGAAGAACCTAAAAATTGAACTCGCTCAGCCCTAACTTCAATAGTATTTCTTTTTTGCCCATCATTTGTTTCCCATGAACGCGATTGAAGTGTTCCTTCAACAAAAATAGGACTCCCTTTTGCCAAATACTGATTACATGCTTCTGCTTGCTTGTCCCAAGCCGTTACTGTAATAAAACATGTTTCTTCTTTTAGCTCTCCTGAGGCTCGATCGCGATATTTTCGATTCACCGCAACGCGTAAATTGACAACTCCAACACCGTTAGGCGTATAACGCAATTCAGGGTCTTTTGTTAAATTTCCAATTAAAAATATTTTGTTTAAACTCGCCATTCCTTTATTCCTCTCTTTTCCTTATTTCGACTCAGCATTAGATTTCGACTCACCGCTGGATTTCGACTCAACATTAGTAATCACAAAGCGAAGAATATCTTCGTTTGCGCTCAAAATCTTATGGATCTTTATCACAGAAGCTTGCTTACTTTCAAAATTAATCAGATAATATGTTCCTTCTGTCCGATTCTTAATTTTAAATGTAAACTTATGCTTCTCTAGCCAAACTTGACTATTGATCACCTTACCTTCGCCTTTGGCGATACCATCAGCAGCTGCCTTAATAACCTTTTCTTTTTCATCCTGACTTAAGTGAGCATCTAGGATAACAACTAATTCATACTTCTTCATTTTTATTCCTTTTGTTAAATATGGCCATTGCCTGACTTATTCCTTCTTTTAAAAAAACCAAAAAACAACTAACAGCTTTTTGTATTTGCTCATCTAGCTGTTTTTTTTCTCTCGCGCTAAAATCAGAAAGAACAAAATCGGTTGCACTCTTCTTTCCATTCGGCGATCCAACACCAAGTCTTAATCGCGAAAACTCTTGTGTCATCAACTTATCAATAATCGACTGAAGTCCGTTATGTCCGCCAGCACTTCCTTTGTTTCGTATACGCAAAGAACCAAAATCAATATGAAAATCATCATACGCAACCAAAAGATTCTGTTGCGCAATTTCTTTATCCTCAACAACCTTTCGAACAGAAACACCAGAACAATTCATATACGTTTGGGGTAACAGCAAAAAAACATCTTTTCCTTCAATATTGCCATGGCCCAAAAAACCTTGGTATTTTGAACTTCGAATAAATTTTATTTTATACTTTTCTGCTAATTCTGAAACAACTAAAAATCCAAAATTATGCCGCGTAAATTGATACTCTTTTCCAGGGTTTCCTAACCCAATAATAAGATAACTTTGAGACAAGCGGCTAACCTTCTAATTTTTCTTCTTTTTCAGAATCTGCTTTTTCAGAAGCAGCTTCTTTTTTCTTCTCTTTAATAACTTCAGGTTCTGTCGTCGCGTCCTCTTCAGAAGGCTCTTCTTCAATCTCTCTCATCGGAGGAGCAATCGAAACAACAATAGACTCCAAGTCATGTTCTGTCACAACACCCTCTGGAAAAACAAGATCTTTAACATGAAGCGCATCATGAATATCAAGATCAGAAACATCAACATCAATATGCGAAGGAATTTTTGTCGGCAAACAAATAACATCAATTTCCCGAAGATGGTGATCCACAGATCCACCGTTTTTCTTGACACCAACAGCATCACCTTGAACATGAATTGGTATTTTAACCTCAATTTTTTCTGTCAAAGAAATACGAATAAAATCAATATGCAAAAGGGAATCGCTCACTGGATGATGCTGAACCTCTTTAACAAGAGCTGCATAATCGCGTAACTTTTTTTCACCATCTAAAACATTTAAATGAAAAACAACGCTTTCTCCTCGATGCTCACGCCTAATGCGCTCAAATGACCTACGATCAACCTTAATCGCAGTTGGATCTTTATGCTCACCATAAACAATCGCCGGAATACAATCTTCCTTACGAACTTTTTGAGAACCTTCTTTTCCTATTTGACTTCTAATTTGTACGTCTAATTTTATTTCTTCCATTTTGTCATCTACCCGCCTTCTTATTTTTCACTTTTGATTAATCAAATAAGCAACTAATAGATTCTTCGTTATGAGTTCTCTTAATCGCTTCTGCCAACAAAGCAGCAACACTTAAAACTTTTATCTTTGGATTCTTTTTAGAATCTTCCAGAGGAATACTATTGGTAATTACAACCTCTTTTAAAATGTCACATTCTTCAATTCTTTTTAACGCATCCCCGGACAAAACGCCATGACTTACAGCCGCATACGCTTCAATAACGCCTCGTTTTTTCAGCTCTTCAATCGCCTCAACCAACGAACCGGCAGTTGCGATAATATCATCCACCAAAACAACTTTCTTACCTTTCACATCACCCAAAATATGCATAACTTCTGTTTTTTCTGGGCTATCTCGTCTCTTGTCAACAATGGCTAAATCTGCAGATAATTTTTTAGCATAAGCCCGCGCCATTTTAATGCCACCGACATCAGGAGAAACAACCACTAAATCTTTCATTTTCTTGTTAATAAAATATTCGCTAATCGTATTAATCGCATAAACATGGTCGACTGGGATATCAAAAAAACCTTGAATCTGGCTTGCATGTAGATCCATTGTCAACACGCGATCAGCCCCAGCACCAGTAATAAGATTAGCGACAAGCTTAGCCGTAATTGGAACTCTTGGTTGATCTTTTCTATCTTGTCTTGCATATCCATAATACGGAAGCACCGCTGTAATTCGTCTAGGCGATGCACGCCTAATCGCATCAATTAAAATTAAAAGTTCCATAAAATTATCATTTGTCGGACGACACGTTGACTGAACAATAAAGACATCTTTTCCACGAACATTTTCTTCAATATGGACTCGAATCTCACCTTCGCTAAAACGTCCAACAAGCGCTTTTGTCAAAAATATCCCGAGATGCTGACAAATTTCTTTTGCTAATTCAGGGTTAGCGTTACCTGTAATAATTGCTAATTTATTCATTCGTCTTTCCTTTCGACTTTATTCTTCCAGGAACTCCAACCATTGTTTTTCCATTGGGAACATTTCTATTTTTAGGGACAACACATCCAGCCGCTGTCATAGCTTTTTTGCCAATCTTAACAGGAGCCACTAAAATCGAATCTGACCCAATAAAAGCTTGATCACCAATCACCGTTTTACTCTTTTTTATTCCATCATAATTTGCGGTCACAACACCTGCACCAATATTAACCTTTTTACCAACAACCGTATCACCTAAAAATCCAAAATGTTTCATCAAGCTTTGTTCGCCAACTGTTGATCGAGACACTTCAGTAAAGTTCCCAATCTGAGCACCATCTTTAATACGAGACTGAGGACGAATATGGCAAAATGGACCTAGTTTACATCGTTTGCCAATAACAACATCATTTTCAATAAATGCAAACGGATAAACAATGGTATCCTGTCCAACCTTAACGTTTGCTCCAATATAGGTTGTGTTCGGATCAACAATCGTAACACCTTGATCCATTAATTTATCTAACGTTCTTTTGTTCAAAATACGATTTGCCTCTGCGAGATCTTTGCGCGTATTGATGCCTAATCCTTCTGCAGGATTGTCTAACTTTATAACGCGAACATCTTTATTCTCTTTAACAAAAACAGAAATAATATCTGTTAGGTAATATTCATTCTTTTTTTTATTTACTGCAATCTTCTTCAAGCCGTCAAACAAATCCTGCGCCTTAAAACAATAAAGCCCTGTATTAATTTCACAAATAGACTTTTCTTTTGGCGTTGCATCTTTATCTTCGCGAATTGCAACCACATTATTTCCATTTTTACGGATAACCCGTCCATACCCTTTAGGGTTCTTAAGTTCTGCGCTTAAAAACGTACACGCAGCCTTAGATCTTTGATGGGCAACTAAAAGCTTTCGAACGCTTGCCACTTTCAAAAGTGGCACATCTCCGCATAAAACTAAAATATCACCCTTAAAATTTTTAAAACAAGATTGCGCAGATTTAATGGCATCAGCTGTACCTAAAAGCTTCTCTTGAAGCGCTATATGGATATCTGATCCAAACTTCTTTTCAATGAGCTCGTGCCCGTGACCCAAAACAATACATATCTTCGAACTAGCTGCTTTAGCCGTATCAACCACATAATCAATCATCGCTCGCTCACAAACGCTATGCAAAACTTTTGGTTCCTCGGAATTCATCCGGGTCCCCTTACCTGCAGCCAAAATAATCGAGCCAGTTTGAACCATGGTTATACTTCTTTAAAAAAACTGCCCAGCCAGGGCTCGAACCTGAAACGCAAGATCCAAATTCTTGTGTGTTACCATTACACCACCGGGCAATATTTAAAACCTTCTTTTAATAATCTTCAGTCCCTAAAATACTATCTGCAACGTCTTCTTCTAAAGGCTTTTTTTCCTTTGCGCTACTAGATCCCACTTCTTTTTCATATGCTTCTAAAACTTTTTTTTGCAGTTGATCACGAAACTCTTTCGTAACAGGATGCGCGATATCACGATGCTCTGCTTTTGAATCTTCAGGCGTAGCCGCCGAAACATTCTTAACACTTAATCCAGCACCGCAATGATTACAAAACTTACTACCTATTTCATTTCTAAAATGACATTTAGGACACGATAACCTCACCTTACGTGAAGGCATCGCAATAAAAAGCCCATTTGTCGACTGAATAACCTTAATATTCCGAACGACAAAACAATCATCAAAAGTAACTGTTGTGTATGCTTTGAGCTTCTTGTCTTGTCCGTCTTTTAAGAATACTCGAATTTCTGTTATTTCCATTGTTGCCTCCTTGCCTAAGTTACAGGCTAAATTTACAATGTCCTAACAACAAATACTTGTTTATAGCGAGCTGATAATATAGATTGCATCTTCTTTGCCTCTTTTTCTGATTCAACAATACCAAAAATTGAAGGCCCGCTACCGGAAAAACACATATTAAGTCCGGTCATATATTCTATATTATTCTTTATTTTTAATAATTGTGGATGGGCATGCACAATAGCTGCCTCCAAATCATTTAAAAGAAGCTGGCTAACCTTCTGATAAGCCCCTTCTCTCAACGCACGAGTAAGAATAGTAGCATTATCTTTTCTCTTTGTCAACTTCATTTTAAATGCCCTAAATACCTCTTGTGAATACACTTTTATGCCAGGAATAATCAAAATATGCCACATTTTATTGCTCAAATTGACGTTTTTAATACAATCCCCGCGCTCGACTCCTAAAGCCCATATATATTTATATATAAATAATGGCACATCACTTCCAATTCGCTTGGCATAACAAACAAGTTGGTTTTCAGTCAATTTCAAACCCCAAATCTGATTAAGACCCAAAAGAACTGTGGCCGCATTGCTAGATCCTCCAGCCAACCCGGCTGCGACAGGAATGCGTTTTTTAATGTGAATATCAATGCCAATTGAGACTTGGCAATCTTTTCGAAGCATTTCAGCTGCCTTGTACACTAAGTTCTTAGGACCTTTTGGAACACTCGGATGATCACAAAAAATACGAATTCTTTTATCCGCTCGCAAGCTCAAGCGAATGTCATCAAACAGATTAATTTTCTCAAAAAGAGTTGAAAGATTATGATAACCATCTGGTCTTTTGCTGACAACATGCAAAGAAAGGTTTAATTTGGCGGGAGATCGCAGGCAAATGCTTTTCATAAATTTAAATTCGCTAAAATCTAATGGCTTTGTATCTTTTGTATTTTCTTCAAAACTTCTTTTTGATCAGGCAACATATCCACTGATTTTTGCCAAAAACGAACCGCACTCTTTGGCTTATTCATCTTTAAATAGACATCTCCGATATGATCATAAATAACAGGATCTTCAATAAATTTTGCAGCTCTTTCTAAAAATAAAAGAGCCTTTTCATAATCACCTTTTTTATAATAAGCCCATCCTAAACTATCCAGATAAGCACCATTTTCTGGATCAACCGTCAACGCGCGCTGAATCAAATCAATCGCCTCATCAATATTGATTCCATCTTCGGCATACAAATACCCTAAAGAATTTAGACTTCCGTCATGAATCGGATCAATAGCGATCGCACGCTTAAAAAAATCAATGGCTTTTTTTCTTTGTTGAACCTCTAAATAAAGCGAACCTAAAATAGATAAAATTTCTGCATTATTTGGCTCAATCAAAATAATTTTTTCAAACTGCTCAATGGCTTTTTTTGTTTTTCCTTCGGAATAATAAAGCTGACCTAAAAACGCAATCGCCTCTGGGCTTTCTGGATTTTCTTCAGCAATGCGCGTTAAAATAATTTCGTATTCATTTGTGGCCTGAACTTCTTTTGATTGAGAGGAATAAATGAGAGCCAAAAGATAGTGGGCTTGAATATCTTTTGGATTAAGGTCTGATGCAATTTCTAATTCCTTCACCGCTTTTTCAAAATCGCCAACTCGGCCATAATTTGATCCAAGCTTTAAATGAGTCGCATAATTATCTTGCTCAATGCGAATCGATTTTTGATATTCCTCGATCGCTTCGTCGACAGATCCATTCCAATCATGGATCAATCCCATCGTATAATGCGCAAGCGCACGAGCCTTTGCATCTCGTGATTCAACAGCAATGGCAGGGCTTAAAAACCCTGCCATGCAAAGTCCGAATATGCTTATCCAAATAAAAATTCTTCTAATAAAAAATCTCATTAAAAATTATTTATGGTCACGTTTTTTCAAATGACGCAAAGATTTTCTTAATTTTTTTCTTTTATGCGTAGTAATCTTTTTTCTTTTTTTCTTTTTTCCACAAGGCATAAGACAACTGTTCCTTAATTTAGTTAATCAATTTGTTTAATGGATATTCAATAATACCACAAGCTCCAGCGCTTTTAAGCTCTGGGATCAAAATACGAACAACATTTTCTCGAATCACTGTTTCGATCGCAACCCAACCTTCTTTCGCCAATGGTGACACCGTCGGATTTTGAAGCGCTGGAAGCACTTTTAAAATTTTATTAAGATCGTTTTCTTGTGCATTCATCTTCAAACCCACCATGCTCTCGGCATCCAAGGCACCCTTTAAAAGCATGACCACTTGCTCCATCTTTTTTCTTTTCCAGGAGTCTTGATATGATTTTTTATTAGCAATAAATTGTGTCGCAGACTCACACACAGTTGAAATAATGCGAAGCTTGTTGGCCTTAAGGCTACTGCCTGTTTCTGTCAGCTCAACAATTGCGTCAACCAAACCCGATGCCACCTTAGCTTCCGTTGCACCCCAGCTAAATTCAACCTCTGCTTTTACTTTATTTTTCTTCAAATATTTTTTTGTGGCATTCGCAAGCTCTGTAGCGATACGCTTGCCTTGCAAATCTTTGACTGTCTTAATTTTAGATGATTCTGGAACAGCGACGACCCAACGTACTTTTGACGCACTTTGCTTCGCATAAAGAAGATCTGCTAAACGTACAATATCCGATCCATTTTCTTCAATCCAATCATTGCCTGTAATCCCACAATCAAGGGCTGAGTCTTCCACGTATCGCGACATTTCTTGCGCACGCAACAACACAATCTCAATCTCGTCATCATCAATCACAGGAAAATATGAACGACTTGACATGCGAACTTTAAATCCAGCGCGTTCAAAAACATTGATCGTAGATTCTTGCAAGCTTCCCTTAGGTAGCCCTAATTTCAATTTTTTCATTACTTAAGCTTTCTTTTAAAAAATAAATATAAATAGCATTATTTAATATATCAGAAATTGAATAGGTTGCATTATACATTTGAGGGTATCAGTTGTAAAGAGGAAAAATTACGCATCTCTAAAGCAGACTTAATTCCCTAGGCTTATCTGCAACTTGCAACTCTTGTGCCCACTTAAGATTCTTAATATCTTTTTCACTTAATCCGAGAATCAGCAAAATATTTGTGATTGGCACAATATTAATGATAACAGGCACAAAACCTTGAATTTCATCAAAATTAACCCCTTGAAGCTCCGCTGGAATCTCAAATTCAATTCCTTCGCCTCTAGTCTCCAGCTCCCAATTGTCTCGATCAAAATCAATACCGCCGGTTGTTTGGTTTATGAAAACAGAGGATATTTTTTCCTCTCTTGCAGCAAGTTCAATAGCGCGCAAAGTAATATAAGCTTGGAAGCCGTAATCTTTTACCCTTGTCTCCCATTCGGCTACCGCGGCGTTATATTCTTGATCCGTCCATTTTTCAGGCTTTTTCTTTTTAATGGCCGTTAAAGTCTCAAGGGCCCCTAGCGCAATCGTTATCTGATGAGATATCATTTGATGAATATCATAATTTCCTATCGTTTCTATGTTTAAAAAATCTTTTAAATTATCAACAATCTGATTTGGGCCTAAATCTTTGCTAAAATCTTCTAAAATCTTCTTCCATCTACTATTAACTTCTTCATCTGAGAAATTCTCACCTTGGTTAATGGCTTCCTTTATAAAAATAGAATCGCTTTCAAGAAAATTCTTAATAAATTGGATCACATCATTATTACGTTGTGAAATAGTTGCCATGACAGAATTACCTGTAAAGCGTTGCACAAGCGTTTGACTACGATCACCATCCCCTGCCTGCGCGGGGTCGGAGATGGCTTTGCCGATGGGTAAGGAGATGGATTTTTTATCAAAATCATCTTTTATAAATCTTTTACTAATCCGATCCAGGTCGTCAAAAGGTTTCTCTTCGATCTGATCAAGAATGTAGAACAAGCTAATCATGTCAATCAAATCAATACAATAAATTTGCCCTGTGAGCTCATCAATTAAAAAATTTGTGTAATCTAATTCTCTTCTGTCCTGAATAGGAAACGCAAGAAGGCCGGAAATCCGTTCGCGAAATTCACTTATCTTCTTAACTGCTCCTCGATCTAAGAAAGACGGCTCTCCCCCTTTTATTCTTTTTGACAAAAGGGCCAAAGGACCATTTTTGATTCTTACAAGCTCAGGAACTACAATTTTTATTTTTGAGTCCATGAACTTTCTTTTCATTTCTTCAGAGAGATTCAATATAATTTTAGCCATAATAACTACATGTGCATCGGAAATTTCGCCATCACTTACATACTTTTTAACCAAATCTTTGTTAAATATCTTTAAAACATGTTTCCCGTCTTCGGAAAAATAGACAGCCGACTGACCTGCTTTTCCTTGAATATCTGAATCACCCTTACTATAATCATCCAGAGAAATAACTCTCTCTCCTACCTGAGCGGGGCTGGAGGCAATTTCTTCTTTCCCCGGAAAATAGGGATTCTTTTCTTTACTGGGCCTATTAACCTCTTCAGGTATTTCGTCATATCCTCCTTGAACCCACTGTTGATAAAAATTTTCTTTCTTTTTAAAATCATTAAATAACATTTTTCCAGAAACCAAGTCGCTCGAATAAAGATCGCGGACAAAACTAAAAATTTTTCCTTTTACCTTATAAAGATCCTCGCCTAGATAGTGGAGCATGCCCCTCCATCTAGACGACATCGGATTTCCATCATCATCTTCTGTTGTTAAATCAATTAAGAATACCTTTTTATTTTTTGTAATAAATATATGCCTTAGAAGAACATCGTGATGCATAACATCTGCCTTTTTATTTAATTTTCCGTATTGATTTCCTATTTTTTTAACGAAATGTTCTTCATTGTTCAAAAAGAACTTCTTCCAATCGGGGTCTTTTTTAACTTTTTCCAAAGAAGCCCCATCATCTATTCCTCGAATAAACAGTGCCTTTCTGCCATCGGACTCATTTAAAATCATACTTGGAGGAAAGACCTCTTCCCGAGAAGCGTCAAGAGTAAGCTCTTGTTCAAAGTCAGAGCATTTACGCTTAACATAAATTGATCTTTGTCCTTTTTCAGTCTCAAATGTAAAAACTAAAAGGCTCAATGGTGTATGTAAAAAATAAGGTCGACACCGAACACTTCTAATCTGCTCTATACCTAAAAATTCCTTAATTTTCTCGTCATTCTCAAAAAGAACGCTTTTTGCCGTTTCCATTAAAAATTTTGGAATCCCTTCCGATGCTACAAGCATTTCAGCTAATGTTGGAGAGGAAGTTTTCCCTCCCTGCGCGGGGTCAATGGAGGTGGGCGAAGAAATCTTGTTGCCTTGCGCCTCATCCCCCATCGGCTCATAATGATAAAGTTCAACATCGCCAACTATTGCGGTGTTTCCCCAAAATGAGTTTCCCCATTGGAAACGTAAAGCCTCAGGAAGAGGCATGGTCACGCGTCGCCACTCTGGTCTATTATAAGGGAGGCTATAAGCTTCTCTTAAATTCTCTCCGCTCACCTTCGATTGAGGAGTACTTAAAAAGCGATCTAATCTCTCCATATCCCAATCTCCGGCCAATCTTTCACGGCCTTGAGGCGGCACAGGATTAACGCGCGCGATGTCATATCCGTCAACAGAATATGAAAAAATCCATTGATGGTCGACAAGATCATTCCAGATCGCATCCGCGTCTTTTTTAAATACACCTTTCAGCCGCGCCTTACTAATGCGGTCATTCTTATAATGTTCATGGATAACGTCTTTGGAAAGCGCATATACATCTACCACATTAAAATTTTTCTTTAAAACATCAATGAGATGTTTATGAGCTCGAGGAACCCACTCCTCATATGCTTTGCGCGCACTACCCGGCTTAATGCGCTTAAAATTGCTCGAAAACTGATTCTCTTCAAAATACAAAACCACGCTTCCATCAGATCTTTGCTCAAGGGACGCAGTTAGTAAACCAAAAAACCCACCTCTCTCAAGCTCTCCAAGATCAGATGAAATATTCAAAAGGTTCGAAAGCGCCGGGTGACCCTCAATCCCCTCTCTGTATTCTTGAGAACGGACATTCCTGCCAAAAGGCATCGCTTGGATCATCAACGAAACAACATTCTTTTTGTATGCCCTAAGATCATCAGAAAAATTACAATACAAATAAATGGGGATCTTTTGACCATTAACCTGAATATCGAACGGACTCGCCTCTTCAATGGCTTGCTTGACCGATTTCGAATCGATAAGCTTGATACCTGATGAACTCGTTTTTTCCCCTGCCGTCATGGCCTGCGCGAGGTCAATGGTGGGAGAAGAAATCTTACTACTATCCTGCGAAAGCGGATCTTGAAAAGCAAAATATGTAGTTCCTCTGAAAGGGTCTCCGCTCGTATCAATGCTTGCGCGAATCAAGAGCGCAACTGTGCTATCCATAGACAAGCTGCTATCTCGATCAAATTTTATATTGTCTTCAAACTTTCCACTAAAAACAACCAAATTTTTTTCTGCTAAATAACGCAAAATATCTTTAAACAAATCCCGGTTGCCACCCATCGCTAAATTTAAAAAATCATTTTTATTAAAATTTTCTTTAGAAGCAATTAGGCTCAAAATCCTTATTGCCTCATCACTGCTGCCACCCTGAAAAATTGTAAAATACTTCTTTTCAGGATTTCTGTTGTCTGGCAAGCCAAGAGCATCACGCACATTTCGATACACGCTCTCAGGAATCGTGCTGCCGTCTCTAAGCGTAACAACGCTAGAAGCTACCGATTCTAAAACCTGCCTTTTGGGACCAAAAGCGAACTCCTTTAAATTAGTTATGCCAGAAAACTTTTTGTTTTCCTTTTCTTCTTCTAAAAGATTCAAAAATATATTTTTCAATTTAGCGCTGAGACCTATGGTAATCGGAATCGATTTTAATTCATCGAGAATGGACCCTTCGATGTTTCCTTCCATTAAATTAGCCAAAACATCCTCTTCAACACCAAGAAATTGCGCGTGCGCTTCCAATAAAAAAGATCCCCTAGTAAAAAGATAGTAAAAAAATCCATCTTTCCCAAAAAGGCTTACAATATTCTGATCCCCTCGCTTTAAATATTCTTCAAGCTTTTCTTTAAAATATGGGACATAAAAGTCATTAAGAATAGCTTTTTTCCCCTCTCTACTCTGAAAACATATACCTTTTAAATATTTCTTAATTTTTTTGTCGATATTAAATTTATTGCATATCAGATCGATCTTTTTAAGGTTCATCAGCATAGATCTTGTATGAAATCTCTTTTTCTTTGATAAATTAAATTTAACCCCTAAAATACGATTAAAAAGCAAATCATCTATCTTGGCGTTGAGATCAAGCTCTACTCTTTCTTTAGCATAAAAATAAAAACCTTCTTTCCCCTTAGTATCTGCAAAAACTCCTGATCCATATTTCTTAATATAATCAACTACATACTTCTCAAACGCCCCTCCCCGAATATAATTCTCAGCTTTTGATTTTAATCTTATTGTGCGCAGCTTTTCCTCATCGATATTTCTTGTTTGATTTTCATAAATTTTATCTATGCCTTTTCTCGCTTCTCCTTCAAGCCTAAATCTTGCAACTATCAAATCTCTTGTTTTACTATATATAACACCTGTAAGGCGCCTTTTTTCTGAACTAGGAAAAGAAAAACCTAGCAAATTAGAATACATGAGATTTGTTATCTCTCCACCTAAGTGTTGCTCAAGCCTTTTCTTTGAATAGGCATAAAGTCCTTGTGAACCTTTTAAATCCCAAAAAGAATTTCCACCTGAATTGATAAAATCGATAACGTAGCCTGAAAAACTTTCTTTTAGACGTTTAAGCAAATAATCAAAAAGCGTAACACCATCCCTAATCGATACCGCTCCTGGCTCAAGATTTTTAAACATTTTTTGAACATATTTATTTGAACATAATTCAATAAAATATCGTTTTGATTTTTCTGCCTCTGGCCCTTGATGGCTCATAAAATCACTCATCAAAACATCTCGGGTGCTATCCCTAATTCCTCCTGTTTTCAAATTCTTATCATTTAACCCTAGGCTATAGAGACCCGAATTAAGCCCAAACAAATCGACAAGCATTCGCGTTGTTATGTTTATTGAAAATTCTTTTTCTAATCTTTTCTTAAGATAGGCGATAAAACCATCGGAGAACCAGTAAGTAAGACCATTTTCTTTCTCCACAAAATCAAGAACATATTGGATAAATCCTTTTTCAGTTTTTAAAAATTCTTCAATTTTCTTAACAGCTTTTTCATTGGCAACTGTTTTGGGAAAGGCTCTGCGTTTCTTCACTACCCGATGATCCCTGTCCTCGCTCCCTTTTTCTATTTCGACTGTTACATCATCATGAGAATCTTCTTTTATTTGATACGCATTCTCAACATTAGGCAAAGGATCATAAAGACCAAAAACAAAATAAACATTTTCTATGGATCCCTCTTTATCAAAAAGCAATCTCAACTCTTCAGTTGTAAGCTTCGTGAAATGTTGCTGATCAAGATTTCTGCCAACAAAAAAAACAATTTTAGATTTTTCCTGAATTAATTTCTTAATTAAATGAGAAAAAACAAAATTATATGGCTCTAAAGATGTCATATAGTGGATAAATCCTAATTCCTCAACTACTTTGTTATGTCTTTCTCCGCGTGGTCCAAACGCATAAACGTCTTCTAAAAACTCTCTTTGCTTAAACTCTCTAATATCAAATACTCCTTGAGAATGTTTATTAAGGGCCTCAATTAAATCATCTTCATTCTTAATCCTTTGATCCTCAAAAAATTCGGTTTCCGAAAACGCCTTAACCATGCCACTTTCTGATATTTTTTTTCGAAGCGCCTCCGTTATATGCAAATCCTGATCACTGTCTTCAGCATTTCCATCCCCCATCAAACCACTCGAAGCACCAATATATCTAACAATATAGCCCTTATCAGCAATGACCTCAAGGCGAGAATCGTTCTTCATATTAAGATATCTATCGTTAGATCGATCATTTTGCAAGCCTCCCTCAGTATCAGATCTATGCTCCTTTATGCCTCCCTTAGCTAACAATAAAACTATTGACCGTTGAATAAAAGCTTGTCTTGGAATACTAAAAGGAGCTGTCCTTTTCGACCATGTCTGCATATAATAGCCTTCTTCCGTGTTCATCTTCATGCTTGAATACGCCAACATAGGAGCATCTTTATCTGAGGCATCCAAAACAAAGACATTGCAAAGAGGCTTTTTATCCTCCAGATTATCTGCTGACCTTACAACAATCACTCTAAGCGCAACAGGATTGTCTATCTTTTTAGGAGCCAAAGAAAGAGTTTGCGCATCCACCTCTTGATCGCATATATTTTCCATAACCAAAACTCTTCTGTCTCCTAAAAATTCTCTCACCGCTTTAGGAAAAACTTCATCGTTTCCTACGTAAACAGATCCTTTTTGCGGTTTTTCCATATCAAGATCTATCGATACCTGATCACCCATCGGGCTGGAGGTTTTGACGAATTCTTGAATCTTTTGAAATGCGACATCTTCTTCGCGAAACTTCCCAGAAACAGCAACAACATTATCAAACGCAGCTAAAATAAAACTCCCTCGCATGCTACGGCTGTCATCACCATCTCCAACGTCACCTGACCTAAAGACAACCGGAATATCTGGATAAGATTTTTTAAGTCTCTTAATAAATGTTATGCCATCCATGAAAGGCGCCATTTCCCAATCGGTGACAATAAGATCAGGGATTGATTCCTCAATTTTCTTCAATCCTGTTTCAGGTGCCATGGCAAAGTCAACATCATATCCCGCATTCTCCAAAGAAACCTTAAGCTCTCTGATCTGGCCTGGATTATCATCAACCAACAAAACCACCGGTTTTCTCCCGATTATAGACTTCTTTTTTGAGCTTTGATCAGGAATATCTTTCCATTGAGATGGATCAGAATGAAATTTCTCAGCAATTCCAACGATAGTTTCTTCAGACTTAATTAATCCTCTGTCGATTACATCGCTCAACACGATCAATGTCCGATCCAAAGGCCGAGACTGATTAGCTTGAGCTAACACCGTTTTTAGCAACTCAAAAGGCTCCAAACCTTCAAAATTCTTTTCTTTCTCTAAATACAAATGAACATAATTTTCCATTTGATAAATAAAATCCTTTTTTTGCTTAGCATCGCCTCTAAACACCAAATCCATCTTTCTAAAAATATCTAAAATATCCTCATCTGCAGAACGTGGTCTTGATGCTTTTTTAGAAAAGATTTTCTGATTGCGCACCCTCTTCCAGATAGAAAGAGATTGATTTTGCTCATTAGAAGAGGGCACAATTCTCCAAAGCGCATCAACAAGAGCCCACTCACCTTCACTTAAAGGTCTTCCCAGCTCATGACTAAATTTTTCTTGAGTCATCCTGACCCCTATCGATGATGAGATGATTGACTTACTTTCGTTATTGGCTGCGGACTTTCCCCCCGCCTGCGCGGAGCCTGCCTGCCGGTCAGGCAGGTCGGCGGCAGCTTCGCCGATCGTGAAGCGTGAATCCTGCCTCGCCGGCAGGCGGGCGTCGCTCGATGTTCGTCGTACGTCGTTCACATCAGAAAAAACCTTCTCGATAAGCTTTGCATACCATTCTCTTCCGCTAAGCCGGATTGGACATTTCTCCATCCATTCTTCTTCATATTCTTGGGGAATAATCTCATAAGCTCCAAAGACGAAATAAACGTTTTCTAAATAAGAAAAATTTTCAAGCAAATATCTCATTTCGGTTTTTGTATGCTGTGCATAATTGTCTGAATAGGTAAAAATGTTTTTAGGAATAAAGAAAACGATTGGTTTTCCTGTGGCTGAAATTTTTTGGATATACCTGTGATCTGGATTCCCAAAAAACGTTATTTCCATCTCTTTATAGCCTTCATAATGATTTGTGAGTCCAGCCAAATCGCAAAATCCAAAATAAGATTCTTCATTGATACCCAAGGAATATCCTCCGAGCGTCTTTTTGCTTTTTACCATCCATATCTTTATAAAATCATAAATCGACATGACCCCTTTAGATTTTTCCACCATCAGCTTCATTTTTTCAGCGCCAAGTCCATCCTGATAATACTTATTCCAATCTGAAATAAAACCCTGTTTTTCTTTTTCGATGTCAACCGGTAAAAGGATTCCGCTTGAGACCACCTGCGCGGGGTCGGTTGTAGGCGAAGAAATCTTGTTGCCTTTCGCTTGCGCAGAGTCAGATTTTATAAAAAAGGAGCTTAGCTTATCTAATTTTTCATTGTTTTTGATAACAAGCTTAGATAAAGGAATAGTAATCTTTGCATGTGTAAAACGGCTAGATCGGTTTCCAAGCGTTAAGGAAAAATCCCCTTTATAAAGACTTTTGATATACTGCACCTTTATTAATCCCCAGCCACCGCCGCCAAGATAACAATAACGTTTCCCTTCGTTAGCTTTTTGATTCTTATGTTTTGTAAAAATCTCTCGACTTGCTGTGTCACCGATTCCATTATCGTAAACCGAAATAATCAAAGAGTCATCATCAATACTCATATCAAACATTACTTGTGGAATATAGTTTTTCAAAGCAATATTCTTTTGAGGCAGCTCCTTGTCCCAAACAGCTAAAAGGGCATCATAGGCATTCTTAAGAAGCTCAATAGTAAAAGAATCTAGTCTTCCTCTCTGTATTAGATCAAATTCAAAAGGAATTGATTTTGACAATTGCGTTGCGGATCTAAGAAAATCTTGTTGTTTTTTCTTAAAAAATTCAATATCCAAATTATCATCCCAATAAATATGAGGAACTTCGCCAAACGCATAAAAAACCCACGGTCCTTGACCCAAGTCCTTTTTAAGATCCGAGATAACAGACTGCGCGGAATCGGTGACAGATGAAGAAATCTTTTTCTCAGCAACCAAAATCCAATCCTTATATTTTTTTTCAGATGGCTGCGAATAAAAAAACCCTAGAACTTCAAGATCTTGTTTTGCTTCTTTAAAATAAGAAATAGAATCAGCACAAAAAATGCCCTTTGGTTTTAGGATACGTTTAATTTCTTTTAAAATATCAGGAAGTTCATTTTGTATGTATCCATAATAATCAACATGACTGTCCATCAAAACCAAATCAATCATTTCGTTAGCCAAAGAATCCGAAACATCTGAAGGATGCGCATGGATCAACTGAATGCCTGTCGTATTTTGATCGTCATCAACTTCTTTAAGCTGCTTTTTAAGCTCTTCAAAAAACTGTTCATCTTCCTCAACAACATAAATAATTGATTTTGGAAACTTATTTGAAAGAAAGATTGCGCTTTCAAGACTATCTATTGAACCAATCAAAACAATATTTCTTTGTTGATTCTTTTTTTGAGGATATCCAGCTAAGCTTAAAGCCGAAATTAGATCTACGATATTAGATCCTGCTTCTTGATCAGGAGCATCGAAAACCGGCTTGAGATTCAAATCAACACCTTCAAGGCTTGAGCTCGACACCCAAACAGGCGGCTGACTCGAAATATTTGTAACATATTCAATATTACTTGATGCCACCCATTCGATACCGCCGGAAAAATATTTTCTTGGAATATTCTTATTCGTATATGGATCATGTTCGACTTTAATAAAATCACAAACACCTTTTTTAAATGCTTGTAAATATTGATCATAAATTTCTTGCGAAACATTCTCTTCAACTAAATCAACGCCTTTAATTTTGTTCTGATCCGCATAAACTTGATTGAGGATCGATCCTTTAAGTTTCTTTTTAAACCATGCTGCCAAAATCATGGAATGATAGATTTGGCGCAATTGCGCAAAATTCTCACCAAAATTGACTTCGCTTTCTAATTCGGGAATAACAATATCGCGGATAATGTCAGAGGCTAACTTGCTTTTTAAATGAGCGCCTGACTTACGGAGACTTTGAGTCGACGTCAAGTCAGCCTGCGCGAATTTATTCCGTTTTGACTGCGACCCAGCAGTCAAAATCGGAACACCTCCTCTATCTTCCATCCTCTCCCTTCTATCTTCTTGCATTGCCAAATAGTCTGTTTCCAGCATTACCTTTAGCTTGCTCTCAAGCACAAAAGCCCGATCTCCAAATTCATAAACAACAGCCTTTTGAGGCATAATCCAAACCTTGTTAAACGTGTCCACAGGAATTTCAGTTGTGCCATATTCTTGATAAGCCCGACTATAAACTCGTTGCCAAAACTTCTTGCCTGTGTCACCCTCTGGGTGAATCAAAGAAGCTGTGATTTGCTTTAGCAAATAATCTTGAGCTAGCATATCTTTTCCCATCTCTGTTTTTCCAAGACTTCGTGGAATAATGCGGTCTTGCTCATACGGAGAAAGATTAACCCAAAGGTCTTTTTCAGGAATTGTCAAAGATGCCAAAAAGTAACGAATTAATTTTTCGGTTTCAGACTTAAATTCTTCCTTTTCAAGCTTAGAATCAGCACGATCAACAATAAAATCAAATCTTAGGGGATCTTTTGGGAAAACCTTTAAACCCCTAAAAATAACAGGCGTAAATGGCTGACTTAAATGAATAACTGCACCTGAAGAAGGAACTCCTAAAGCACTCTGCGCCAAAACCTTAGGAACATATTGAGGAATAAGCACGCTCTCCCCAAAAGCCAAAATAACAAATAGGGAAATCGCCCTTAAAAAAGGTCTATTCTTTAATATATTTTTATTCATATCTTTATATAAGTAGAAATTTTTTAAAGTATAGCATATTTTAGACCTTTTGCCAGGAACCGCCCAGGCGTGCTAATAGCCTCATTTTTAGCGGAAAACCCCTTGCCAAACGCACTACCTAAAGCTATACTGATTCTTATTAAAAATTTTGTATAATTTTAAGAAAATTAATTAAAAAATCCTGCCTTATTACGCTAAATCGCGCGATTCACAGGAACAAAATAAACAATCGGAGTTATTTATGTTAAAAATTCTACGTAAAAAAGGTGTCGCCAAGAAACTTTTATGGATTATGGCCGTCATGATCACGGTGTCCTTTGTTTTCTTTGGTATTTCTTCCTCTTTGATGCAGCCAAATTCTATTCGATACGCAGGAGAGATTTCTGGAAAAAAGATCTCAATGGAAGACTTTCAAGATGCTTTAATGCATGTCCAAAATCAAGCCATTATGCGTTATGGAGAAAATTTCTTTAAGATCAAAAATTTCCTTGATCTAGAATCTGAGGCTTGGGATAGACTTATTCTTCTGCGCGAAGGAAAAAAACGAAAAATTAAAATCGCGAACAATGAAGTAATCAAAACTATTGCTAATCTCGGATTTTTTAAAAGAGATGGAAAATTTGATCCAGCTCTATACAATCAAATTGTTCAATATGTCTTTAAATGTAGCCCTCGTGATTTTGAAGAAGGAATTCGAGGCTCTCTTGTATTTACAAAAATTTACGAGCAAGAAACAGACCTTATGACTGTATCGGATGAGGAAGCGCTTGAAGCTTACAAGAATCAAAATGAGAAAATCGATATTTCTTATGTTCTAATTCCATTCTTGGAATATCAAAAGAATGTTCAATCAACAGATGAAGAAATTGCCTCTTATTATCAAGCACATCAAAATAATTTTAAAACTCCTCCTATGATCAATGTTGAGTATTTAGCGCTTGAATACCCGAAGGATGCAACAGATGAACAAAAAATAAATATCGAGAGTCAAGCTGACAATCTTACCCTAGATCTTAACAGCGACAATATCGACTTTCTAGATTTAGCAAAGAAATATGATCTTAAAGTTCAGGAAAGCGGATTCTTTAGTCAAGAAAACCCAAATCTTAATCTCGGCTGGCCACTAGAAATCTTTCAAGAGGCCCTGAGCATAAAACCAGAATCGATTGCCGGCCCTATCAAAACATCCAAAGGATTCTATGTCTTAAAACTTAAAGAACAAAAAGAACCCTATGTTCCTGAGCTTGATCAAGTAAAAGACAAAGTCAAAGAAGCTCTGGCGTATGACAAATCTAAAGAATTAGCAAAAAAGAAATCTGAAGATGTTTTAGAGAAAATAAAAAAATCATTTGAAGATAAGTCTAATCAAACTTTTGATGTCGCGGCAAAACAGCTTGAACTAAAAGCTGAAAAACCAGCCCCTTTTACTCGAGGACAATACCTCCCTGGTATTGGAACTGCGCAAAACTTTCACAAAGCCGCTTTTGCACTAACCGCAGGAAATCGCCTCAGCGATCCAACAGAAATAAGCACTGGATATTGCATTGTTTACTTGAATGCATTTGTCCCGATTGACGAAAATGCGTTTGAAGAAAAGAAGGAAGAATTAAAAACACAATTGCTTGAAGAAAAAAAGAATACGGCATTTAAAAACTTCTTAGATCAGCTAAGACAAAAATCAAATCTTATTGATAATATCAAGAAACTCAAAGAAGAACAAAAAAAGACTAATTCTTAAATCTTTAAAAAAGACTTTCAAGATCCTGCGGCAAACCATGATTAACGGCAGTCACCGTACCGTCGGAATCAACATAATAAAAACTTGGAACTCCCGAAACAGCATACGCCTCTGCAACAGAAGAATCTTTATCTAAAAAAACATCAAGATTAATGTTATTTTTTCTAAGATAAGATTCAACCTTAGCACCACTTTCTCCAACATCAACAAGAGCAATTTTAATTTGTTTTTGCTCAATCATATCTTTTTTAAGACTCAAATCTCTTAGCGCTGTTCGACAATGAGGACACCATGTTGCCCAAAAAAATACAATCGCTCTTCCTCCATTGCGATACTCAGAAAAACTAACAGAATCTTTGCTAAGAGTTGAAAGTCTAAAATCAGGTGCCGGCTCCCCTACGAGAGGATTCTGAAGACCAAAAAACTGTCCTGACACATTTGAAAAACTAAATGCAAAAACAATTAAAGCACAAACAATAAAAATACGTCCAAATGTTTTCATTTCTTTCTCCCGTTTTATACGTCTACAGACGCATTGATCCATTTTAAATAACTCTTATCACCTGCAACAATTGGCAAAGCAATAATCTCAGGCGTTTCATAACTATGAAGTTTTTTAACCGTACTAACAATTTTTAAAAAAAGACTCTTTTTTGTTTTTAAAACCAGCATGACCTCGCTAGCCGAATCGATCTTACCCTTCCACCAAAAAAACGACTGAACACCTTTAATGATGTTACAACAAGCCACAAGCTTTTTTTCTAGAAGTTTACTAGAAATCTTTTTTGCTTCTCTCTGATTCTTTGCCGTAATTAAAATAACGATATTCATTTCCAAAACCTAATCATTAATAATTCTATCTGTGACTTATTCTATCTTAAAGCGATTGTTTTACAAACGGTTTATTACCAAAATTAACCTTACGTAAGCACAGCTACAGAAGCTATTCTTCCAGAAGAAGTATCTCCCCGACGAAAAGAAAAGAATTGATGGTTGCAACACGTGCATATTTTAACATCAAAAATATTCTTTTGCTGAACACCTAGGCCTTTGAGCTGCTTTTTTGCAACTGAAACCAGATCAACGTAATATTTGCCATTCTTTTCTACTGCCGACGTTGGGAATTTCTTCAAAAAGCTTTTTTCAACTTCAAAGCAACAAGCTCGAATCGATGGCCCAAAAGCAACCTTGAGATCTTTTGACCTTGTTTTGTATTTAACCGTCATTATTTTTATGGTCACTGCGACAATCTCTTTTTTAATCGATCGCCAGCCTCCATGAATTAAACCAAGGGCCTTGTTTTTAGGGTCAAATAAAAACAAAGGAATGCAATCCGCTGTTCGGACCGCTAGCACAACGCCTTTTTCGTTTGTTACCAAAGCATCCGCTTTCGGAATACTTTTTTGATTATTAAAATCTTTCTTTTTTGCAAGAATAACACGTTTGCCATGGATTTGTTGGATATTATAAAAATTATTAACACCTTTAACTTTGTGTCGAACGAAAAACATCTTTTGTTTATGAGTTAGGTTGGGAGTACTTTTAGAAAAGAAAAAATCACATCCTCGGTCGGTTGTCAAAGCAACCACTGACTTTGGAAAGATTTTAGAATAACGAACAACAGACAATTCTACTCACCTTCTTCTTTGACATCAATAATAAGAGGTTCCTCTGAAGAGGACATTTTTCCCTTTTTAAAATCTTCGATGCGATTAATCTTTGTATCTAAATTCTTAAAGCTTTTGTCGCGGATATCCGCATACAGATGAACAGTTTTTTTCATTGCATCGCCCAATGACGCAAAGCGTTCTTTGAACGTAGCGTATGTCTTAACAAAAAGATCAATCATACGAATAATTTCTTTTGTCGCTTTTTCATAATAAAAATTCTCAAACGCCTGACGAATAACAGAAAGCATCGAATACAAAGTAAAAGGTGAGCATAAAACAACCTTTTGCTTTAATGCCTCATCCACCAACCCTGGAAAATTCTCCTGAATAAAACCAAAAACTTGCTCATTAGGAATAAAAACCAACACAAAATCAAGCGTTCCTTCTGCAGGATTAATATATGATCGATTCTGAATCTCCTTAAGCCGCTGTTTAACGTCAGACAAAAATTGCTTTTTATGCATATCTTTTTGATTAACATCTTCAGCGTTGACCATCTGCTGATAATTGCTCAGAGGAAACTTTACATCCATATTAATTTTATGCTTATTAGGAAGCAAAAAGGTATAATCTGGCTTAGTTCCAGAAGAATCAATTTTAGCTTGTTTTTTATAATTAACCCCTTCGCGAAGTCCGCAGAGCTGGATAATGTCCTCTGCCATTCGTTCACCCCACTCGCCACGCTTTTGGTTATTCCCCAAAACATTTGTTAATTGACTTGTCGTTTCCTGCAATCGAACGGTTGCCTGCGAAGTATTCTTAAGCTCATTAGCAAGGCTTCCATATTTTTCATCACGATCTTTTTCGAAACGATGCACCATCTGGGCATACTTATCAATCGATTCTTTTAAATCTTTGACAGAGCTTTCAACAGCTTGTTTCTTAATTTCCATTTCTGTCTCTGACTTTTCCTGAAGTTGCCCTCTTGAAAAATCAAATTCCTGACGCACTTCTTTACGAACGATTTCCTTTAATATAAGAATCGACACAACAAATGAAACAACAATAGCGGCAACAGACCCGATTAAAACCCATACAGAAATTTGCATAAATACTCCTTAAATGAATGCCTGGCTTACGGAAGCCCTTAAGGCAACGTCAAGCCAGCCGCACGAATTTATCCCACACGTGCAACGTGTCGGAATATTAAAACTTTAAATTTTGAAACTTTATTTATTGACCATCTTCTTCAATGAGAACGGTCTCATTCTCACCAACAGACTTTAAAACCTGCCAATCAGCTTCAATCTTTCCAACAATATTAACATTGCTTGCCGGACGAATCTCTCCTGGTTTGCTAATTGGCGTAGGGCCAAAAAATATACAAAAACAATCTCCCTCAGGCCAATATCCCAAATCTCCTATTTCCGCTGCCTCTGACGAAAAACCTTCCTCCAAATCACATTTGACCGGTATCTGAAAATAAATTTCCTCGCCCCAGAGACTTGTAAACGATTTAATCGGAAGACTATCCCAAATAAGACCCGCAGTTTGAGAACCGTTTAATTTAGCCCGAATTTCTAAATCCCCTATATGAATAACAATATTTTTCATATGGTATATAGTATCCTTAAACTCACCATTTCTGTAAAGCATTTTTTATGCTGCTCGATGAATAGACTTCTCGCCATATTTATCCTTAATAGAATCAACCGCCTTATGAATACACTCTTTTTTCTTATCCGTCTGATCCTCAAACAAATTCTCTTGAACATACAAATTCTTAAAATTAGAAACCTTAACGCCAATTAAGCGCACTTTATTTGATGCAGAATAAAATCCCTCAAACAACTCTTTTGCTTTTTGATAAATGTTATCAACAAAATTCGTTGAAAAACCAAGCGTCGCTGCACGCGTATATGTTTGAAAGCCTTCATATCGTACTTTGATTGTAACCGTCTTCCCTTTCAGCCCCTCAAGTCTTAAACGACGAGAAACTTTTTCACTTAAATATAATAATATTTTATATAAAACTTCTTTGTCTTTCGTGTCAATTTCAAAAGTATGCTCATGACTAACAGACTTTGTCTCTCCTTCCAACTCAACACCGCGCGGATCAATGCCGTTTGCCAAATAATAAAAATGATCTCCAGACTCACCAAGTTTCTGACAAAGCTCTTGCCTGGAATGCTTGGCTAAATCCTTAATTGTTTGAATGCCAAGTTTATTTAGATATATTTTTGTTTTAGGTCCTACGCCCCACAATTTTTCAATGGGAAGTGGCCACAAAAAATCTAACATCTTATCTTTTTTAATCTCAAGAATGCCATCAGGCTTGCAAAGATCTGAGGCAATCTTTGCTGCCATCTTTATAGGAGCAATGCCAACAGAGGCGGTCAAGCCTGTCTCTTTATTAATCCGTTCTTTTATTTTTAAACATGTCTTTACAGCCGTTCCGTGCAAACGACGTGTTCCTGTAATATCCAGGAAAGCTTCGTCGATACTAATCGGCTCAATGTCTGGAGTAAAATCATAAAGGATTCTAAAAACATGATCTGAAATCTCGCGATAACGAGACATTCGACCCGGCAAGAATATCGCATGAGGACACTTTTGATATGCCGCTGATATCGGCATCGCCGAATGAATGCCAAACTTTCTTGCTTCATAAGAACATGTCGAAACAACGCCACGGCCTTTGCCATGCTTCGGGTCTGCTCCGATGACAACCGGCTTACCCTTTAATGCAGGATTATCAGCCTGTTCAACAGATGCAAAAAAAGCATCCATATCAATATGTACAATCGTTTTTACAAGCATATATAAATTGTTTTTCCTTCTGTTTCCTCTGAATGACTGTTGAATCTTATTTTTATTATAAACTCTAAATTTTATTTTTAAAATATTTGTTTTAACCCTTGAATTCAATTTTTCGATTGCTATAATCATTCTTCATCATTTATCGAACCCCTAAGAAAGGAGGCGAAATGCAAAAGAAATATTCATTTCTAAAAGATAATTTAGCACTTATGGAAATCCGCAAGCACAAATGGATTGAGAGTGAAAAACGTAAAAAAGAAATCGGATTTGCAACAGCTGCGCTTGATTGGATCAACAAATATGGTCACACTTGGAAAATTGCACGACTAGGCGCTTCTCAAGAAATAGATATTTTCTTAGAAAAAAGACGCTACCGACGTTTTAATGTTAATTTTCCTATCGAAATTATATTTGATAACATCATTATCAAAACATCTTCAAAAAATATCAGCCTTCTTGGTGTTTCATGCGAAACTCATTCTTGCCTAAAAAGAAACGCCTCTGTTGAAATAAAAATTATTTTTCCAAGCAAACGATTTGGAAAAAATATTCGATTTAAATCACAAATTCTTCGATCATCGCAAAAAAATACAGCATCAGCTGAGCCTATCTATCAAACTGTTATTTTATTTGACGAACACTTAAGAGATGTTTTGAGGGAAAATTTTTCATCTTTCAAAGATCAATCTTTACTCGTCTCTTAAACCACGTGAAGAAAATCTCTGAGCGGACACAGTGAGCATAGCGGTTTTTTAGGCTTACAAAATGTTTTTCCCAGATAAACAATCAATGCGTGATATTCATTAAACATCGTTGTATTGACCGCCAGGCTCTCTAGAAATAAGTTCTGGAGAGTCTGGTAGTCTACAGTACTTTTAACAAATTGATGACGAGAGAAAATCCTTTTTGTATATGCATCCACAACAAAAACAGGCTTATTAAACGCATACAAAATAATTGAGTCTGCAGTCTCCGGTCCTATGCCATTAACAGATAAAAGTCTCTGGCGCAATAATTGACTTTTCTCCTTAGCCATTTTATTGAGACTGCCATCAAATTCTTTGAAAAGAAAATAAATAAAATTCTTTAATCGTTTTGCTTTAACACGAAAATATCCAGCAGGCTTGATAACCAAAGCAAGCTTTTGAACACTAATACTTTTTAATTTCTCTACGGACAATAGCTGGCGTTTACGCAAATTGTCAATCGCCTTTTCCGCATTACTCCAATTAGTGTTCTGAACGAGAATTGCGCCAATAATAACCTCCAGGCGAGTCTTGGCAGGCCACCATTTTTGTGGACCAAAAATAGAAAAAAGTTTTTGATAAATTTTTCTTATTGCGACTTTGGTAATCGATGTTCCCATTTTATTAAGTTTCCTGCATCATCAAAATACAAATACACTTTTTCAGACCCGAACATTTTATCGCAATATCGATAAAGCCAAACTTCAGAATATTCTTCTTGTTTCGAAAGTTGCTTGCTAAAAACAGGATCGCCGAACTCTTTAACAAAATCTTTTTGAGTTTTATAATTCGATATCTTTCCTTCCTTGACGATCTTGAGGAGCTTTTCAAACTCTTCATTCTTAGCATCCACATATTTCTGCTGCTCATCCATATTAGCGGACACGGCTTTAATGCGCATAATTTCTTGAACATGAAAAATACCGCAACCCGAGAATAAAAAACTAAACAACAAAAGAAATATAATGTAGCGCATTTTCTTTTCTCCTTTTAAATCCTAAAAAACCAATTTACTTCCAACGAAAATGAACAAAAATTCGGCCCCAATTCTTATCGTCTTTTTCTATTCGATGATAAATGTTCTTATAATTCTTTTCCAAAAATTTTAAAACATGTTTTTTAAGCTGTCCCGATCCTTTTCCAGGAATGATCTCAACAAGCTTTACCCGTTTTTCTTGAGCCTCTTCCATAATGCCGGCAAGCGTGCTCTCAAGCCTGTGTCCATCTGAGAAAATATCATGAAGATCGGCTTTTAATTTCATATTAACTATTTATTTCACGATTTTCTTTAATTAAACGCTCAATAAGCGATTCAATCTCTCGAATACGCTGATGAATAAACTTTAAACGCTTTCCATAACTTTTAAGCGTTTCGCCATCTCTTTGGCTGTGGGGATCAGAAAGAACGCGCGCCTTAACATAGCTTTCTGTTTCCAGCTCTTGTTTTTCTTTTTCTAATTCTTTAATTTCTTTCTTATTATTAGCAATCTTATTTAAAGCTTCCTTATGTTTTTTGTGAAGCTGTTCAACAACAGAACTAGATTTTTCTTGTTCCTTATTCTGCTTCGTTTCTTTTTTCTTCTCGTGCTTTATTTTCTTTTTATCTTGTGCCAATTTCTCATCGATCAGACCTCGTTTTTCAAGATAATAATCGAGCCTACCATGAAATTGCTTTAATTGACCATAATTAACTTCTACAATATGGTCTGCAATTTGTTTAACAAAAAATAAATCATGACTAATAAAGCAAAGCGTACCTTCATATGCCCTAAAAGCTTTTGTCAACGCTTCAACCCCATCAATATCTAAATGCGTTGTTGGCTCATCTAATAAAATAAAGTTTGGCGGATCGATCAAAAGCTTCGCTAAAATAACACGGCTTTTTTCCCCTCCAGATAAAATTCGTATTGTTTTAAAAACATCATCCCCATGAAAATTAAAAAGTCCTAAAAGACTGCGCACTTCTTGCGCTCGAACTCTTCCCTGCGAAGTTACAGACACCTCTTCTAAAACTGTTCGGTTCGGATTCAAAACATCCAAACGAGTTTGAGAAAAATATCCAATATCCACATTTTGACCTACACGACGATTGCCCTGATCAATATCAAGAACACCTGCTAACATTTTTAAAAGAGTAGACTTTCCGGCTCCATTTTCTCCAACCAAACAAACCTTTTGTCCTCGAATAATTTCAAAATCTAAGCCTTGATAAACATTTGTCTCGCCATATGATTTTGAAACATTTTCCAATGTAATCACATTGTAAGCACTTCGCTTTGTATCAGAAAATTCAAAACCTTTAATACTTTTCCGCCTACCTTCAATTTCAACTGTTTCCATACGCTCAATCATTTTTCGCTTGTTACGCACAGCAGATGCGCGGTTTGGCTGTGCATGAAAACGATCACAAAAACGTTCTAGCTGTTGTTTCTTTTTTTCTATGATACGCTGCTTTTTCTCAAGGGTGGCTTCTTCTTGAACTTTCGACTCTTCGTAATCCGAATAATTTCCCTTAACCTTTACAATGCGTGCATTTTCTAAAACAATATTATAATTTGTTACATCATCTAGAAATATTTTATCATGCGAAATAATAACAAACGTTCCCTGATAATGACTTAAAAAATCTTTAAGCCAGAGAGTTGCATTTAAATCAAGATAATTCGTAGGCTCATCTAATAAAAGTAAATCATATTGATACGTCAAAAGCTTCGCTAAAAGTGTCCGCATCTGCCAACCGCCACTCAGATGACACACTGGCTTGTTAAAATCTCTTTCATGAAATCCAAGTCCAGAAAGAATTTTTTCTGCCCGATGTTCAAGATCATAAACACCTAACTGCTCTAGCTCATCTAAAACATCACCATAACGCATGCTATCGGCTCTATTTTCATCCTCAAGTTTTCTTTTTTCCTTTTTCAGCACAATCATTCGGTCATCACCAGATGTTAGTTCTTCGATAACAGTCCGGTCTGAACGAAAAGAAGTTTCTTGAGGTAAATATCCAATATTTAAATTCTTTTGTATCTGGACTTCTCCGCCAGTCGCTTCCATTTCCCCACGAATAATAGAAAATAATGTTGTTTTTCCAGCGCCGTTAGGGCCTGTCAGACCAATTTTTTCATTGGGATAAATACTAATTGAAACATCATTAAACAATGTTCGGTTTGTAAAATTCTTAGAGAGATTTGTAATTGTAATCATAAGGCCTTAAGACTTCTTAACTCTTGCGAAGTTAATTGTCGCCATTTTCCTAATTTTAATGAACCTAACTTTACAGGCCCTTGCTCTTCTCGCTTTAAATATCGAACAAAGTGCTTTATTTGGCCAAACATCAAACGTACTTGCCTCTTTCTTCCTTCATGAATCTTAATCAATAGCGTTGTTTGATTGTCGGATACTCGAATATCAGAAATTTTACATGTCGCTGTTTTCTTTCCATCTAAAACAACGCCTTTCTCTAACACAGCTCGACTTTCTGGCTTAAGCTGCCCAACAATAATTACTTTATAAACCTTATCAATATTAAATTTTGGGTGTGTTAATTTATAAGCAAGATCGCCATCATTAGTAAAAATAAGCAATCCCTCTGTGTCTTTATCTAGGCGTCCGACAGGATTTAACTTTTTAAATTCTTTAGGCAAAAGATCAAAAACAGTTTTCTTTGCAAAAGGATCTTTTGACGTCGTCGTATATCCAGCTGGCTTGTTTAAAAGAATATACTCATATTGCTTTGAAGAAATCAACTTTTTATCAACACATACTTTGTCTTTTTGGGGATCAACAGGTGTCGATGGCTCAAAGACAATACGATCGTTAACCGACACTTTGCCCGATTGAATAAGCTCCATCGCATTACGCCTCGAACAAACACCACAACGCGATAAGAAAACTTGTAAGCGGATATTATTTGTTTCGTTGACGGACGGCTTCATAAAGCACAATCGATGTTGCAACAGAGACATTGAGAGAATCAGCTTGCCCTACCATTGGAATAAAAACAAAATCATCGGCCGCTTGACGCCAAAAATTATCAAGCCCTCTTTGCTCGCTTCCTGCAACAATTGCTATTGGTTTGTTCATGTCTATCTGAGTATACTTCTTTTCTGATTCTAAAAAAGTTGCGCAAATACTTATCTTTTTTTCTTTTAAAAACTGAACAGCTTCTTGACTTGTTGTTCTCACAATTGGGATTGAGAAAATAACTCCCGTACTCGATCGAACAACATTCGGGTTGTAAATATCAGTCACTTGATCGCAAACAATAATCGCCTCAACGCCAGCACCATCACAAGTCCGCAAAATCGCACCTAAGTTTCCTGGCTTCTCAAGTGATTCAAGAACAATAACAAGAGGATTCTTAGACAACTTCAAATCAGAAAATTTATACTGAGGCTGTTTGCACACAACCAGAATACCTTCATTTCGATTTCCAAAACAAATCTTTTCAAAAACTTTATCTTTGACACAAAAAATATTTTCTACCCTCTCCATCAGCTCAACGACAAAACTATCTTCTTTGTTTTGATCAAAAAAACACTGAGAACAATAAACATCCTGGCAAACAATTCCTGCATCAAAAGCTCGTCTTGTTTCACGAAGACCTTCAACAATTGTCAGGCCTGTCTCATCTCGTGTAGCTCTTTGACGAAGTTTAACAACTTCTTTGATGCGAAAATTGCCAAAACTTATAATTTCAGTCACAGGCAGCATGCTTAAGAGTCTCCACAACTTTTATATTAGGATCAAAGTGCTCTGTGTCCCAAGATTGAATTATTTCTTTTTTCGATTTTAACCACAAATCAACATAGGTTTCCCAGCCGATTTTTGGACCTTGCCGATTAACCCAAGGGCTATTTGGATAATAACTAAATATCCCATCTGGAAAATGTGCGTTTTTGATCGCTTTATATGTCCAATAGGTCCAATGAAATTTATGCTTTTTGAAAAGATTAAGAATATATTGTAAATAACCTACTTCCCCGTATTGATCATAACGATAATTAATCCCAAACTCGCCAACAAATATCGGGCAAGATCGCTTTTTTGCAAAATTCGCATAATTTTCAACCATATTTTTAAGCATTGTCTTATTCCATATTTTTTTCAACGGATAAGAAAGCCTTGGCATAAAATTAAAAGAAAAATCAATCGGATGATAAAAATGAATACTTAAAACCAAGTTATCATCTTGAAAATTATCCAAACATTCAATATTCGTCGCCCAAAGATTCCCCTCAACAAAAAGAATATGATTTTTATCAGCGCAACGAATGCGCTTGATAACCTCTTTATAAAAACGATTTAATTTCTGTGCATCGTGAATAACAGCCTCGTTTAAAATATCATATCCAGCAACTGTCGGATTATCTTTATAGCGTCTCGCTAGAAATTCCCAAAGCGCATATGTGCGCTTTTGAAAACTCTCGTTTCGCCACAAATCAGCTTTTCCTAAGCTATCCGAATGCCAATCATGGTTTTGACATCCTGGGGCAGCATGCAAATCAAGGATTATGTAAATATTATATTTCTTTGCCCATTCAATAACTTGATCAATAGCCCGAAGGCCTTCTTTGCTATACTGATAAGGTTTGCTTTCAACTAATTTATAATGAAAAGGTAAACGAATACAATTAAACCCAAGTTGAGCGATATTCTTAATATCTTTTTCCTGAATAAATGTTTTTATAAATTCTTTTTCAAAAGTTCTAAGCGCATTCGATCCGAGTTGCTTTGCAAAATTTCTTTTAAACTTTTGCACCCCTTCATTGGGCGCATGCATAATATAGCCTTCCATCATCAACCATCCGCCTAAATTAACACCTTTTAAAGTAATCGGTTTAGAATCTGGACCTAAAATTTTCATTTTAGATGTTCGTAAAAATCTATGATTTATCAAATAAGCCTCCAATCTTCAAGAAAATCTTTAATGCCATCAATATACGTCTCTGCCGATTTTCGATATCCATCATTATGACTACCGTTTATATCTAGAAACCTTTTAGGTTCTTGCGCAGCATCAAAAAGTTTTTTTCCAAGATTTATCGGAACTATTTCATCATCAAAGCTGTGAATAAATAAAGTTGGAGCATCAATAGTCTCAATTTTGCTTAAAGAATCCATTTTTATTGTTAATAAAAATCCAGGAATATACGGGTAAACCAAATTGGCCATGTCAACAATCCGCGGAAAAGTCGAATCAACAATTAAAGCAGCAAATTTACGATTTTGTGCCAAATCAATGATAACAGCCCCTCCCAAAGACTCTCCGTAACCAATAATTCTTCTAGCCTTAACGTCATCACGACTTAAAAGATAGTCGTAGGCAGCCCTAGCATCTCGATAAAGCCCTTGCTCGCTTGGAGCCCCGCCACTTCGTCCGTATCCACGATAATCAACAATAAAAACATTCAATCCCATGTTATAAAACATTGAAACTTTTTCTAACCGATGGCTTACGTTTCCGGCGTTTCCATGAAAAAACAAAACTGTGGCTGAGGCATCATTATTTTTAAAGAACCATCCATTTAAAATAACTCCATCTTCTGTTGCAAAATAGACGTCCTTACCATCGGAAAGAAAATGATGTGGATGCATCACAAGATCTTTGTCTGGAAAAAAAATACTTTTTCTTTCGATATAGCGAACAAACGAAATAAAAGCAACAACAATAGCCAAAATAATAATAAATAATTTCATATGCTTAATTGTCCTTTTTCTTTCTACTCAGAAAATCTTATCGTCCAGCTAAGAATGTAGACTCGTCATCTACTGTTAAAATTTTATATTCTATATTCTTCTCTTTACGCTAAACAAGGCAACCTTGTCTTTTAAATGGTTGCCTCGTTTCAAAAAAAATCATATCAATCAAGAATCTCTTAAATTATTTCCTCGCCGAAGAATAGCTGTCTAAATCATACTCAATTTGATTCGATGGCTTAGCAATCTTATCAATCGCGATATTGGCTTTTCTAAAGAACTGAACTGCCAATGTATCATGAAAATCTGAAAAAACAACAACCCTTTTGATGCCAGAAGCAATCAATGCTTTCGCACAAGTCGTGCACGGCATATTTGTCACATATGCAGTTGAACCATCAACAACATGACCCTTCTTGGCCGCTTGCATAAGAGCATTCATCTCCGCATGATTTGTGCGAATACAATGATTCTCAACAACCCAACAGCCCACATCCTCACAATGGTCATCCCCTGGAATCGATCCATTATAGCCAGTAGCAATAACGTTTTTATCCCTCACAAGAACACACCCACAATGCATCCGCGGACAAGTAGCCCTTTCAGAGGCTAACATAGCTAATTTCAGAAAATATTCATCCCAAGATGGTCTTTGCCCCATTTCTCCCCCTATTAATATTTATAAGAATATATAATAATATTAACATATTATCAAATACAAAAAAGTTTGCAAGCCTATTCCTTGATCATGGTTTTACAGTCAAATCAAGGTACGATGCAATTCTCTGAAGTCCCTGCTCAAATATCTCAGGATTAGTTAAAAGACTAACGACTAAATAAGGCTCATCTTCAAAATCAAAAAAATACCCTGGATGAACAAAAACCTGTTTTTCCTTTAAAAGATTATAAACAAAGCTCTCTTCCTGAACATTAGTCAAAACTTTAATAACAGCATACCATCCCCCATCAGCTTTCAGTATTTGGCATAAATGATTTTTATCCAAGAAAATATCGTTTAAAATACCTTTATTATGTGCCAACCGATCTTTAATTTTCCCTTGTATGTCTGCCTTTAAATTAAACCATTTCGCTAGCGCATTTTGAGAAGGAGTTGAAACCGAAAGATACGTGTCTGCAATCACTTCCAAACGATTCAACGCCTCTTTTACCATATCCTCAGGTCCTGACGTTAAAATCCAAGATAGCTTCATCTGCGGCAAGCCTAGCGCCTTTGATAGTCCTCCTAAAACAAAAGTCAGAACTTCTTTGTTTGAAGATAAACTATGCAAAGCACCTTTGTCCTCTTTAAATCCATAGTCTAAAAAAACTTCATCACAAATAATAGAGATATTATTTTCTTTGCAAATTTGATTAATCTTTTTTAGCTCAGCAGGTTTTACAAAAGACCCAGTCGGATTGTTAGGATTAACCAATACAATAGCTTTTGTAGTCCCCTTAATCAGCCCCTCCAGTGCATCGCAGTCTATTTTCCACTCCTCGTCATAAACAAAAGGATAAAAATCAACTTCAACATCATTTAAATTAGCTAAAAATTCAAACAAAGGATAACTTGGTCTCGGTAGCAAAATATGCTCATCTGGATTTAACAACAAACGAAATAAAAAAGAATACGCCTCGCTTGTGCTTGATGTCAAGATGACCTGATCAGGATCAATAAGAAATTCAGATTGCCGAGAATTAGACGCAACAGTCTTGCGCGCAGCTAAAGAGCCAAATGATGCTGGATCATAAAAAATATTCTTATTATCACAAAGTGCCTGCAAAATCTGATCTTGAGGATAATCGATAGCACATTTTGTAGGATTGGATATTGTTAGATCAAAAATTGCATGATTTTTATTCTTTAAATCTTCAAACAAGAGGGTAAGAGGATTTTTTTCTAAGGACCACTCGGTTCTTTTGGAAAACATAAGGATTATCGATGCCGATCTTCTTGAAGCTTTTTAATTTCTTTTTCTTTTTCTTTAAGAATTTTTTCCAATTTTACAAATTCAGCTTTTGCGATCCACTGCTTTTCTTCAATCGCTTTTTCTTTAAGCAATTGTTTATTAACCGCTTTAAACTCCGCGGTCTCTTCCTTTTGCGACTTAAGCTGAAACTCTAGCTCCATAACCTTTAAAAGCAATTCTTTTCTTTCTTTGTTAGCCTCTTCTATATCTTTTTTAAGCTCTCTAGTTTCACGCTCGCTTCCAAGCCTTAGAGAATACTCTTTTTCTCGCTCCGTTTGAGCGCGATCCATTTCCATTTTTAGCTTACGCATATCGTTAGTGCGCTGACCCAAAGAAGCTTCTTGCTCGATAAACCATTTCTTTTCTCTTTTTAGTTTTTCTTCAAGCTTCGCTGTAGCCTGCTTTTCTTCTTTAAGTTGATCAAAAGATTTCTTTTGCTCAATCTTAAGAAAATTAATTTCTTGGTTTAGTTTCTCAATATGTTTTTTTAGTTTAAAAGCCGTATCTTGCCACTCTTTTTCTTCTGGCGAAATTTGTTTCTCAAGAGCCTTTTTCTTTTTCTTCTTCTTTCTTTTTTCCTCAGAAGGAAAAAAGAAAACAAGAACTAAAAAAATAACTAAAACAAAAGTGCTAAATAAAATAATTAAATTCTTTGTTGGAATCATATTTAACTCTCTTAAGGATTTAAAAATATCCTTATTATACTTCAAGAATATTGAAATAAAACAGAAAATGTCGCTTCTTTTAACATGAATTCTTAATTTACAAGCTTTGATTTAACTAAAAACCCCGCCAGAGAAATCATCCCCTGGCGGGGCTAGAAAAAAAATACCGAACAACAACTACAAAGAACGAATCCACCTAAATTAAATATAGCATAAAAATAAGAAAAAAGAAGGCCTTCAGAAACTAAAGAAAAAACGCTTTCTTCTGTTATGCTTATTGCTGTTGACCCACAGCTCCTTCTTGAGTTAAAGCGCCACCTTGTGTTATCTCTTGTGCAGCTGATTGCAAAAGCGTCATGGCAGCGACAAGTCGTTTAGACAAGATACGAGTGTTTTGATCTCGAACGGCTATTCCATTTTGCAATACACTGATATATGTTTTTTGTGAAATTATATCTGACTTTTGTGCATAAACTAACAGCCCTAGAAAAATAACCAAAATAAGTTGAATTAAAACAATGATCTGCCAAAAACGAAGTTTTTTATTTATTTCTAATTCCTTCATTGCGCCCCCCTTTTTTTTAAATAAATGGTTGAAAAGTTATTCTATTATACTGCATTTAAAGAAAAAATGTAGGTCTTTTGTTAAGCTGTTGCACTTTCATGTGATGAATCCCTTAAGAACAAAACCGGTGTCTTAACAAAATCTGAAACTGTTCGAATTAAGCCTAAATCTGGATTCTGTGCCATTCCAAGAATATTAATATCCGCAACAGGAGCCTGCTCCAAAATAAATGGAAACTGACCAACTAAAACCTGGACATCAACACCTTCTGGAAGACGCATCAGCTCTGCCAAACGCACCAGATAAGCAATAGCGTCATCCTGCTCTTCTTTAGAATCAACAATTTGCAAAAGTCGAATAAATCCATCCCAATTTTTTTGAAGTTGTAATGTTGTTAAAATCGAAAGATCGATATTTGGACTTCCTTTTCGAATCCATAGATTAATGATTCGATCTTCCTGGTACTCAACCTCAACTCCTTCTTTTAAAATAATAACGCCAAGATTTTCAACACAAGCTTGTTGAATAATCTGAAGCGCTTTTTCATCTGATGATGAATCACTAGACAATAGATAAAGAAATGTATTAGGAGGAAAATGCGTATTTTTAATTGTCTGTAAAACCGTCACTGACCCCAAAACAACGTCAGTCGCTTGCGCGACAAGAGCTTCGACCAACATCCCATCTTCTCGGAAAGGCTCTAGGACTTCGAAGATTTTCTGACGATCTTTTTCTTTATTTTCTTTATCTGAGATTTGAAACGCTGTAAGCCTCCCGCTCGGATAAATAATTGAATGAATCAATGGAACTGAAGAAAAAAATCTTCCAATATCCTCAACAGGAACAATAACATTCGGTTTCCAAATTTTAGGATAATACGGCAATCGAGCTGCAGCCCTGGCCATTTTTTCTGCTAAAAAAATAAGAAGCCCGCTTCGAACATCGGGAGAATATCTTTTTGTTTCTTTTTTTATCAGCCACAAATACAAAATCAAAATAATGCCAATAGAGATCACGCTAAACAAAGAGTCGATCAAAAACATAACAATCACACAACCCAAAGCACCGCTAAAAGAAATAAGTTTTGATACTCTAAAAGAAGGACGAAAGCTTGCAATGCCAATACTTTGTTCAATCAAAACTGAAAGATTAATCAAGCCATATGTAATCAGGAAAAACATAGTTAATAGGCTTGCAACCTGATTAAGGGTTCCAGCTAAAATTGTAATCAAAGCAATAAAAGAGGTCAAAAGAATTGCTGTGGTTGGCTCCCCTTGCTGATTACGATAAATAAATGGCTTTAAAGCAGGAATTCCCATTTTTTGACTTAACGCAAACAATGTCCTTGGCGCTGTTACACACATATTCAAAGCAGACGAAAGAGTTGCTCCCATGATTCCCGCAAGAATAGGGATTCGCCAGCGACCCAAGTCAACAATCAATGCTGTATTATTTATGAGTGAATCAGCGGAAGCATGACTCCAAAACCAAAAAGCCAAACATAAATAGACAACAATACTTACAAAAATTGCCCAAAGGGTTCCCGCAGGAATACTTTTCTTTGGATCCTCTAATTCTCCAGACATAGAAAGCCCTGCCATAAATCCTGCAACCGCTGGAAAAAAAACAGCAAATGTTTTAAAGAAATCACCGGAGAATCTTGGAAAATGCAAAGGCTGTGAAACGCCGGCAGTCGTCGCACTTAAAAATATAGAAAAAAGCGATATAGCGATAATAACTAAAACACCATATTGCAACCGAAAAGCCAATCGTGCACTAAAGTAGGAAACCAACAAAACACAAAACCAAACAATTAATGACACCATCAAGAAATCATGCTGTGGAAATGCGTAAATCCAAGATTCAGTAAAACCAACAACATAAAAAGCAACAGAAAGTGCTTGTGCGAAATAAAGCGGCAATCCAATCGCACCTCCTGCTTCGACGCCTAAAGATTTTGTAATGATGGAATATGCGCCGCCGTGACCAATGCGAATATTTGTAACAATCGAAGAAACAGACAACCCCGTTGAAAGACTGATGATATTGCTTAACAAAATAATCAAAATAGCACCAAACAATCCAACTTGCCCAACAACCCAACCAAGCCTCAAGTACATAATAACGCCAAAAATACTTAAAAGACTTGGAATAAAAACGCCTTCAAAAGTTGAAAATCGTTTTACAGACATCCCGCAAGCTCCTTTAGAATTAATGCTCTTAATTAATCCACTGTTTAATTTTATCTTTGATCTGATCTCGAATTATGCTAATTTTTTGCATTTTTTCTTGATTCGTTCCTTGAAGCTTCGATGGATCTTCAAACCCCCAATGAAGCCTTTTCGCATCTCCCGGAAAAACAGGACATCGTTCAGCAGAAGCTTCATCACAAACCGTAACGACATAATCATACTTCTTCCCGCTCTCAATAAGACTAGAGACAGATTGTGTTTTTTTATGCGAAATATCGATCTTCTGCTCTTTCAAGACTTCAACTACCAAAGGATTGATAACGCCTGGCTCAAGTCCAGCGCTCTCAACTTCAAAACGATTAGATGCAAGTTTTCTTAAAATTTCTTCTGCCATCTGACTTCTCGCAGAATTATGAATACAAACAAATAAAACTTTTTTCTTCATATAATTTTAAAATTGAACTAGAAGTGTTTGCAAAAAATTAAATAAATATCCTGTAAAAATAATACCAAATGTCGTAATTCCAAAGAAAATAACAATAAGCTGCAGCTTCATTGCTCGTCTTAAAATAATAGCCTCCGGAAGACTCAAAGCACTTGTTGCCATCATAAAAGCAAGTGCGGTTCCTAAGGGCACACCTTTTTTAAAAAGAGCTACAGCAATCGGCACAATCGCCGCGCAACTTCCGTACATTGGAACGCCTAAAATTGTTGCAATAGGAACAGAAAAAATACCTGTTCGGCTAAGTACTGAATCAATAGCCTCTTTAGGAACATAATTATGAATCAATGCTCCAACGCCAACACCAACAATAATCCAAAACCATAGTCGCCTTAAAATACTCACCGCCTCACTAACACCAAACAAAATTCTCTGTTTTATTCCGCGATATTCAACAATGTTCAATGCTTGTGCTGTATCTGCAATTAAATCTTTCACTAAATATTTCTCAAGCTTAAGTTTTCCAAGAATTGCCCCAACAAAAACTCCGATAAACATTCCGCTAAAGACGTAAATACTTGTAATCTTCCATCCAAAAAATCCAAGCATCAAAACAACCAAATATTCATTGATCAGCGGCGATGTAATCAAGAAAGAAAACATAACCCCTAAAGGAACGCCTAACTTAACAAAACTTAAAAAAATCGGGATTGATGAACAAGAACAAAAAGGCGTTAATGCACCAAAAAGAGATGCAAAGAAATTGGCAAAGATCTTTTTTTCAACAAGCCAAGCTTTAATTCGATGCTGATCAATAAAACTGCGTAAAAATCCAAAAAAAGCAATCATAAAAAACAACAAAAGCATAATTTTAACTGTATCGTAAATAAAAAAATGTAAAGCACCTGCCCAGCGAGATGCTGGGTCAAGCTTCAGCAAAGAATAAACAAGCCAATCAACAACTACCCGCAGCATGATCCGCTTCCGTCCTTTTTATCTGAACAACAAGATCTTTTCTGGCTTTCCTTCTCCATCTTCTTATCCATTTTCTCTATAAAATTTTTAAACCATTTAACAATAGAATTTTCCTTCTTTTGATCACAGCAACCCATAATGCGCTCCTTTCGATTATTAATATTTATTGATAGTAGAATCAAATTTAAGCACTGTCAATATCTTTCTAGTATACAAAATGTTTCTTGAAATAAAATTCTTTATGCACTACAATCAGCTTACCTATTAACTTTTATTCACAAGGAGACTCTCATGAAAAAAATACTTCTTCTGCTTATGGCTTCAGGACTTATCTTTGCTGGCTGTCAGACAACACAAAAATATCAGCCTCAAACCGATGAACTCACTAATCGTGTTCATCTTTTAGAAAATAATATTAATAAAAAAGATCAAGAAATTTCTCGTCTTTACGATAAAATTAATGGTCTCACAAAGCAAATCGAAGAAAAAAACAATCAGCTAACTAAACTGACTGAACCAAAAAAACTTTCACCAGAAGTTCTTGAATCTAAAGATGGGCTTGGTATCATTCGCGTTAACGCAACTCCTGCAGAGATTCAAATCGCTTTAAAAAACGCCGGATACTATGAAGGCAATGTTGATGGAAAAATTGGACCAAACACAATCAATGCAATTTCAAATTTTCAAAAGGACAATGGACTTACGCCTGATAGTGTTGTCGGCTCAAAAACATGGGAAACACTAAAAACTTTTAAATAAAAAAGATAGACAAAAAAGGGCTCTGCTTATTTAAGCAGAGCCCTTTTTCTTTCTTTCATTTATTATTAAAAATCATCATCAAATCGAGACGATGGCATCCTCTCTTCTTCAGCGTCACCTTTTTTCCAACTTTTTTCTTTACGAAAACGCTCTTTTTTATTCATTTTTCCTTTAAACTCCTCAAATTGCTCAGGTGTCAAGATTGATTTTACTTCTGAAATGCCATTAATCCTTTCGTCAACCATCTGCGCTTGCACGTTTTTTAGTTCAGCTGACAAAACCTCAACAGACGCCTGATCTGTATCTGCTTTTTCTAACTCTTGCTTTAACGCTTCACGTTTTTCTTTCATTTGTTTCATAAGACTTTCCATCTTTATCTGATGTCCCTCACGATGACTTCTTAGCTGCAATGATTGATCCTCCGTAATTCCTAGATTCTTCTCCATCTTCTGAATCTGTTCCTCGCTTGGACCCCGGACTTCTGTACGAGGACCATTTTTTTTCATTCCATTGTGACCCCTTGCCTGTGCAATATTTGTCCAAGCAAAAAACATTACTACCACAACTCCAGCTATAATCTTTTTTCTGTTAATCATAACCATTTCCCCCTTTCAATAATCTTAGACAACCTTAAATCTAAAAAAGTTCCTTTTTATAAAAAATATTCTTCAATACTTGTTCCCAAGCTTCCAGAATCAGAATCAGAGCTGATTTCTTGATCTAAAGATACAAGATAAATAATATTTTCTTTTTCTTGGCTTTCAAGAGCTACGTTCTGATTTGAGTTTTTAATAAATAAAACTAACGAAACAATTATTAAAATACTCGCTAAAACAACTGCAAATCGAGATAAAATAAAGATATTTCTAATATTCTTAAAGAAATAAATATTGTTGAAAAACATCTTTTCTTTAGGGTCTTGTTCAATCTTTTCTTTTATTTTATGCCACAATTCTGCCGGAGGAGAAAATCGCTCGACTTCAGAGAAGGAATCAAAAACAGCTTTTTTAGTGCTTGAAGCAAATTCTCTGCAATTCTGGCAATCCAGCAGATGATTCTCAATAGTTTTACGCATTAAATCACTCGTCTCGTTATCAACATAATCAGTTAACAATAATTTTCGAATATTTTTACAATTCATCATAATCACCTCGCTTTTTATAATACTCGCTCATTTTTTCTCTAGCTCTTTTTAAGCGTGTACGAACGGTGTTGATCTTAATCTTTAAAGATTCCGCAATTTCGTGATAACTCAAACCCTCAATACTTCTTAAAATAACACAAGCCTTTTGATCAGGATTAAGGACTTCTAAAAGTTCCTGAGCTAAACCGCTAGAATCTTTTTCCATCTGCTCTTGATGATTTTTATAACTTTCACTATCAATTTGATAATCATTCAAAACAACAGAGGTTTTTCTTTCCTTAGAATTTTTTTTAGCCCGATTAAGTGCTGCATTAATTGTAATGCGATAAATCCATGTTTTAAAAGATGAGCGAAATTCAAATTTCCCTAAATTTTTATAAACGCTAACAAAAACATCCTGGGTAATTTCTTCAGCATCCTGATGACGATGCAAAACACGAAAAGCAACGGTATAAACAAATCCGCTAGAGACTTTATAAAGAGATTCAAACGCCTCTAAATCACCAGCGGCTGATCGTTCCAAAATATCTTGTGCAATCTCTTGCATAAACTTCCTTTCTACTTACTTAGACAAACGAACAAAGCAAAAAGTTCCATAATTAGAAATTATTCTAAGTCTTTATTTTTCAAATACTTTGAGGTGGAGTAAAAAATACAATATTCCGATTGAGATAGGATAAAATTCCCACTTAATTACTCATTTTGGACATTTTATGGAGCATTCTGAAAGAATCTATTTCTTCTTCAGCTTTCTTTCTGTTCTTAGCAAGGCCTTTTCCATCCGGCCTAAAGCTTGATTCTGGGTCGCTCCTTCTGTCAAATGATCACAACAAAGCGCTGCGTATCCTCTGCGATTTTTCATTTTGAACACCTTAACTGTTTTTTTACCAATTTTCATTATCAGCTCCTTTTTAAGTGCACACTTTTACCATAGAGTCTTTAAAGAATTTCTTTGTTTATTTTACTTCACTCATTCACGCGAAACAAGGCAAAAACGATAAATCATATTCTTAAAACTCGCTTGCTGTCTAAGTTCTCGAAATCAACGACTTTAATAAAGTTAAGAATAATTTCTCATATCATATTAAAAGAAAATATGTTGAGAAACAAAAAATGCATTATATAATTAATCTATGCACATGATTAAAATCTCGACACAACATCGCAACCAAATTATTGATATCACACCTCAAATTCAGCAATACCTCTCACAAGAGAAATTTCACTCAGGATTATTAACTGTTTTTTCTCCACACACAACTGCTGGAATTACGGTTAACGAAAATGCTGATCCAGATGTCAAGCGCGACATGTTATCTTTTTTACAAAAAACCATTCCTCAAGATAATAATTTTAAGCATATAGAAGGAAATTCAGACGCACACATAAAAGGAAGCTTGATTAATTTTTCTCAGAACTTCATTATTGAAAATGGGGAAATCCAGCTTGGTACATGGCAAGGCATTTTCTTTGTAGAATTTGATGGTCCTCGTTCAAGAGAAGTCTGGATAAAACTTTTAGCTGATAAAGAATAAGAATGTTTAAAAAGAAAAGAATAATTCCTATCCAATATCAAAGCGAGTTTGAACAACAAAATGTTTTTCTGTTCCGTGAAAGAATTCGTCTCATTTTCTTTCTTACAGTAGGATTTTATCTTACTGGATATGTTATTCATGATATTTTGTATCTTATTTACCAATACGATTTTACATTTTATTCAATAGAATACACTGCCTTCCTGGCGCTAACATTCACTATACTTCTTCTTTCAATCGCGTCTAAAAAAACAGCCAATCTTTCACTTATTAAATTCTATGGTTACCTTACTGTCTTTGCTATTATTAGCTTTATGTCCTATCTCGATGTTTTGTATCCAACAACCATCGATGACGTTGTCTTGGCCCACTTATTTTCTTTGTTTGTTGGCTGCTTTATCTTGCCTTGGACAGCAATTGAAATTATCCCCATTATCATAATCTATTTCGCCTTATACCTCTTGGTAAGCTTCTATATCTTTGCACATTACGCTTATCTCCAAACATCCGCCGAAATAAATGAATCCTGGGCCATGGGGATTATTTTTCTGTCACTATCCGCACTCCTTTGTTTTGTCGTGCGGAAGAAAGAAACCACGCGCGATGTTGAGAACTTTCTTCTCTTAAAAGAAGTTGAATTAAAAAATCAACAAATGCAAACAGAGCTTGAACTTGCCACGCGTATTCACAAAACCCTGATTCCAAAATCAATAAGCACAAACCTTGCTGATATTTCTGTTAGCTATCTTCCTATGTCCTATATTGGCGGAGACTACGCTAAGTTTCATTTTATTGATGATGATAAGCTTTTGTTCTTCATTAGCGATGTCACCGGTCACGGCGTTTCAGCCGCACTTTTAGTCAATCGCATTCATTCTGAGTTCGAAACCATTATTAAAGAAACACAAGATCCCAATATCCTGCTTGAACGTCTTAACACTTTTATTAAAACCGATTTTAAAGAAATACACATGTTTCTAAGTGCATTTTGTTGCCTCCTTGATTTTAGCAAAATGGAATTAACCTTTGCTAACCATGGACACCCTAGTCAATATCTTTATCGCTCGCGTGACTCTAAAGTTGAAAAGCTTGGATCCCTTAATATGCTTCTAGGTATCCCGACAGAAAAAGAAAATACTGAGCCTGGACTTGAAAAGAAAATATCATTTTTAAATAAAGATAAACTTATCTTATTTACAGATGGAGTTACAGAAATAAAGAATCAGAAAATGGAGGAATTCGGCACAGAACGATTTGAAAATTTTATCCAAAACCATTTTGCCCTTTCAGCAGGAATTTTTAATCAAAAACTTATTGAAAAGCTTAATTTCTTTAAAGACAAAGAATTTCAAGATGATATTTTTGTCCTTACAATCGACATCAAATAAACGCTAAGTTGTCTTGCCATAAACAAGCTCTACCTTTTTTTCTTTAGTCAGCTTCTTAATTTCTCTTTCACGCTTAAGCGCTTCGGCTCTCGTTTCACCACAAGCTTCGGTATATAAAAGTTTCTTAAAACCAAAAATGCGCGTAAACCGTGCACCTTTGCCTTCTGCATGCATCTTCATCCGGCGATCAACATCATTAGTACTGCCTGTATAAAATCTTTTATCTTTTGTCTCCAAGATATAAACGTACCACATCGCGATTGCTTTCTGCCTAGTTCTCTTATTCTAAATAAAAGAATTCTTTTATATCCCCCACACTTTTTCAAGATCTTCTTTGTGCTCAATTAAAAAATTCATGTATGCCAATTCAAGTTCTATCATCTGATGATCTTTTCTTCTCAGCCACTCTGAAAGCCAGGCAAAACGAAGCGCCACTATAAATTCAACCAAATATTGAAAACTTATATCAGAAAAAATCTTTGAATCGCGTATTTTCTTGATAAAAGGAATAATTAGCCCTTCATACAAGCTAGAAGGATGCTCCACGCCAACACACCCGATTAAATTACAAACATCATAAATCTCAGGCTTATTTCCTAAAAATTCCCAATCAATAACATACTCAATTTTATTGTCACCCCAAACAATATTCATCGGGTGATAGTCTCCGTGACAAAAGCAAACAGGAAGCTCGTCATGAACAGCCATAAATTCTTTTTCAAGAAAGCAAACAACAGCATCAACTTCTCTTTTAATATCTTTTTGGTGAGCTTTAATTTCCCTCAATAACCGATAAACATATTTCTTGATAGAAAATTGTTTTTCATCCTTCAAAAGCATTCCATCTTGTGTTTTTTTCTTAAGCTCAATTAAAAAATCAGCCAAAAGATCTCCGCGCCAATAATCATACATATATTCTCGACGATCAAGTGAAGCGCCCTTAATAAACGGGGTCATCTGCCATAACTTGTTTTGATGCGAAATAATACAATCATTATTTTTATTCTTCAAAAAGGGCTGAATGTATCGAAGGTTCTTATTAAATAAAAAATCGAGTGTTTGAACAATTTTTTGTTTTGTTTTAAGTGTTTTGGGAGCAATCTCCTCTAAAAGATATCGATCTTTTTTATCGTCTTCGATCACAACACGAAAAACACTTCGCTCAGGACTACCTTGAATCATAATGTCATAATGCAAGCGGCTAAGCACAAGATCCCAAGATGAGACAATTTGAGACAAAACCTCTTTACTAAAATGTTTCGATGCCGCCTCAACAACAATATGTGCATTATGCTTCTTTTTTAAAGTATGCGAGACAAATACAATGCCTTTAGCGCACTCGTTACCAGAAACAGCCACCAAGTGATCTGCTTTCCAATCAAGATTCAAATTGCATCCATTAGGACATTCAAGGCAAATAAGGTGAGTTTTAAGATTATTCACTTATCGAAATATTATTTCAATTTTAAAAAATTATATTGGCGAGAATACCAAAAACAATAATTTGAGGAACTGTCACAACCGGAAGCCAAATCGCGGTTTTGCGTCCAACATTATGCCATAGTAATCCAATTTCAGTATAATCAGTGGCAACACCCGCCATTAAAAATACAAAGCTATTGCCCAACGCTCCGGTTTGTCTAAAAATTTCAAATGCTAACGGAGCCGTACCTTCAGAACAAACCTCTAAAACGGTTGCAACCGCAAGCGTAACAAACAACCCTAAAACAGTCGGCCCCATATATTGATAAAAAAATCCTTCGGGAATATAGGCCCCTGCTAAACTAGCCATTCCCATTCCGATCAGAATCCACCATAAAACCATGTTAGACAACGAAACAGCTCCTCTATAAATACCTTTTACATCTTCTTTAAGCTGCTTTGTGCTCCATTGATACTCTTTAAATCGCTTCTTCATATCTTTGGTGATCGAAAAATCACTTGCTAGCTCAACGCTATTTATATTTTTCTCAACCAATCCCTTAGATTCTAGAAACTGAAAAATAAACCCTGTCACAATCGCAATAAAGATCGCAACAAGGATAATATACAATGCTTGCGCCAAACCAAAGAATCCAATAAGCATAATTGTTAAAGGTAAATTCGCCCAAGGACTAGCCAAAAGAAAAGCAACCACTGATGGCGTTGAGGCACCTTTTTTATGAAGCTGAATAGATAAAGCCAAAATTCCATGGCTACAAACACTCATAAAGAATCCTAAAATAACTGCTCGAATAATAGATTGTCTTTTTGATGTCGAAAGCGCTGAAGAAATATATTCTCTAGGAATAAAATAATCGATCACCCCTCCTATCAAAAGCCCAATTAAAACCGCCCACCAAATGGTTTTAAAATACATCCCAAAAGATTTTCGGAAAGGCTCTAGAATAGGAAGAATAAATGAGAGGGCAATCATCAAAGCAAGAACAAAAGAAACAACAACAGTTTTGTTTTTTAAGAAAGACCTCGTTTTCTTTTCAGGAACAATAATCTGCCCCTCAGAAAGATGGTGTTCTTGTATAAATTTCTTAGCACACCGTTGACTGCAAAAGAAATATTCCCTATTCTCATAAAAAATTTTGGGAGAGGTTTTTTCATCTGCCTGCATTCCACAAATTGGATCTGTCGCCATGCGTCTACCTCTTTCTATTTCTTTTCATAAAAAGCTAAAAATATTGCCATGCCCAAAAGTCCAACATCTCGAACTTCCTGAAACTGTAAAACAATCAAAATTAATAAAAGCTGAAGTGCCGCTAAAACAGCTGCAAAACGCACAAAAAAACCAAAAATTAAAAGTACCGATGTTAGAATCTCAACGACACCAAAAGCCCAAACAGAATATTGCGAACTCCATGGCATCGCTTGAACGATACTCATAGCCTCCATGCTTCTAGCCCAATAATCTCCGGTAAACTTTCCGATACCAAAAACTAAAAAAACTACCCCTAGCGAAACACGTAAAATGCTAAAGATTATTTTGTCTTTCATTTTATTGTAATTGTACTTTCTTTTTTCCCAAAAATATTACAATACCCTTCAATCCCAACAACATCTCCAGGCTTAACATCTTTGAGCTTATATGTTACAGTGTCAGAATTTGCATTCTGCTGAGATGTAAATTTCTCATCCATAATCTCTTTCCCATTAACAGAAACATCCACTTTTTCGATATAATGCGTTTTTGGATCTGCAACAGGATGAACAATCACAGCTGTCACTGTTTTTGTTGGTGCATCATAAGAAATATCAACGCGAACCGGTGGATGCGCAAAAACATTCTGAACGCTTAAACAAAAAAATATTGCAATAATGAATGAAAAGAATTTTCTCATCATACCCCCCCCTTTTTTTTTACAAAATTAAAATTAAATTATTTAGACACTAGAAGGCATCTTAACATAAAATCTTTTTTTATTAAACATCCAATATGCTTAGGAAATAGCTGCAGATTTACCAGCCAAATATCCAGTTGAAAATGCCGCTTGCAGGTTAAATCCACCTGTATCACCGTCCACATCAATGATTTCGCCAGCAAAATAAAGCCCTTTTACTCTTTTAGACTCCATTGTACGAGGATTAATATCTTTAAGCGAAATCCCTCCACGGGTAACCATTGCTTCTTCCATCGGAAGACTTTCTTTAATTTCTATGGGAAAGCGCTTAAAAAGCAAAATAAGCTTTTCACGTTCTTTGGGAGTGATCTGATTAGCTCTCTTGTCTGGCAAAATATTGCTCTTCTCAAGAAAAATATCAATCAACCGCTGAGGCAAAAAATCTTTTAAAACATTTTTAATGTTTTTTTTGGGAGAATCCTTAAAATTCTTTAAAAAACGTGCATCCAGTTGCTCAAAAGCAAGTGCTGGCTTAAAATCAACCTCAACAAAAACCTTGCGCCCTTCTTGAATCCAATCAACAACAATGCCGCTCATTGATAAAATAATAGGCCCAGAAACCCCAAATTCTGTAAACAAAAGCTCCCCAACAGAAGAGGCAATTTCTTTTTTTCCAGAAACAAAATAAATCCTAATATTTCTAAGTGTAACTCCTGACAATGCTTTTATTTCTTTTTGCGTTGTCTCAAGAGCAACCAAGCCCGGCCGCAAAGGAACAATCTTATGCCCTAATCTTTCAGCAAATTTAAAGCCCTCGCCCGTAGACCCAGTAAATTGATACGACGCTCCACCCGTTGCCAAAATAACTTTACTTGACTCAATCTTCTTGCCATCAGACAAGGCAACACCTGCAACACATCCTTTTCCGTTAATCCAAATATTCTTAACAATCGTGCTAAAACGAATTTTTATATTCTTCTTTCGAAGCTCCTCAGACAAAACTCGTACGACACTACTTGATTTATCTGTTTCAGGAAAAACTCTCTGCTGACGTTCTGTTTTCATCTGGAGACCGCGTTTTTCAAAGAATTCAATAAGCTCTTCATTAAATAAAACCTTAAATGCATCACGCAAAAATTGACCATTATTTTTAGAAAAACGTTCTAGAAATTCATCAAAGGAACATCTATTGGTAAGATTACATCGACCTTTGCCGGTAAAAAGAAGCTTGCGGCCTAATACGGCATTTTTTTCAACCAAAATAACATTGGCGCCAAACTGACTAGCAGAAATAGCAGACATCATGCCAGCGGGTCCAGCGCCAATAACGATAACCTGGTTCTGACTCATGGGAGTCCTTTATTTCTTTAAATTAATCGCTCTAACCTTGATAACACCCTGAACACCATAAAGCGACTTGATAAGCTTTTCGTTCGGCTCATCAGAAATGTCAATAATATTACAAGCATAATCACCTTTGCTTTTGTTCAACATTTCAGTAATGTTAATATTAGCTTTAGCCAAAATCGAAGAAATCTGTCCGACCATATTAGGAATATTTTTATTCATAATCACAAGCCGATAATCTGAGCCTTGCTCAAGCTTGCAATTTGGAAAATTCACAGAATTCTTAATCTTTCCTGTTTCAATAAAATCACGTAATTGCTTAACGATCATCGTTGCACAGTTGCCCTCAGCCTCTGCCGTTGATGCTCCAAGGTGCGGAATCGCAATAACTTTATCCATATTTAAAAGCTCGTCATCTGGAAAATCTGTCACATAACGAGCAACAATACCTTTTTCAATCGCTGTTTTTAAGTCATCATTATTCACAATACCTCCGCGAGAAAAATTAAGAATACGAACATTTTTCTTCATTCGAAGAAATTTCTCTTCGCTAATCATGCCTTTAGTTTCATTGCTTAAAGGTGTGTGCAAAGAAATATAATCACTATTCGCAATAAGCGCATCAAGCCCATCGGCCCTCTGAACATCTCTTGATAACCCCCAAGCAGATTCAACCGAAATAAAAGGATCGTATCCAATGACATTCATGCCTAAATCAAGCGCTGCATTAGCGACCATAACGCCAATTTTACCAAGACCGACAACACCTAACGTCTTGCCGGCAATTTCTTGCCCAGCAAAATTCTTTTTACCTTCCTCGATTAACGCAGGAACCTGCCCTCCTTTTCCTTTCAAGCTCTGAGCAAAGACAATGCCCGAAACAATATCTCGAGAAGCTAAAAGCATGCCTACAATAACAAGCTCTTTAACCGCGTTAGCATTCGCTCCTGGCGTATTAAAAACAACAATTCCTTTTTCAGAACATTTTTCAATTGGAATATTATTAACTCCTGCTCCTGCGCGGCCTACGGCCAACAAAGAATCGGGAAGCTCCATATCATGCATTTTAAAACTTCGAAGAATAATTGCATCTGGCTGTGCAATCTCTGTTCCGATTTCATATTGATCTAAAGGAAGACCAGCTAATCCTTCTGCTGAAATCTTATTAAGTGTTTTTATTTTATACATGTTAAACCTCTCTTAATTTTAAAAATTAATAAACTTATTTATTTGCCGTTTCAAATTCCTTCATAAACTCAGCTAACGCCTTAACACCTTGAATCGGCATTGCGTTATAAATACTTGCACGCATGCCGCCTACACTACGATGCCCCTTAAGGGCCTTAAGCCCTCTTTTGGTTGCCTCCGAGATAAATTTAGTATCTAATTCATCATCTCCCGTAACAAACGGAACATTCATCAATGATCGGCTTGTCTTTTCTACTGGACAACTAAAAAGTTTTGACTGGTCAATAAAATCATAAAGAATTGCTGCTTTTTCCTCATTAATTTTCTTCATTGTAATCAATCCACCTTGTTTTTTAATCCAATCAAAAACTAACCCTGCCATATAAATAGCATAACAAGGTGGCGTATTGGCCATAGAACCATTATCCGCCTGCACCTTATAATCAAGTAATGTTGGTATATTCTCTGCAGCATTACCGATTAAATCCTCACGAATAATTACAAGAGTCAGGCCTGCAGGACCAATATTCTTTTGCGCACCCGCAAAAATAACACCAAATTTCTTCACATCAATTGGTTCTGACAAAATATTAGACGACATATCCGCAATAATCGGCACATTACCTGTTTCAGGAATATTTTTATAACATGTTCCATAAATAGTATTGTTAGTCACAATATAAAAATAATCTGCATCTTTCGAAAATGTTTTAGAATCAAGCTCTGGAATATAAGAAAAATTCTTGTCCTCAGAGCTGGCTACCACGTTAACCGTGCCTAATTTCTTAGCTTCAGCAATTGCTTTTTTCGTCCATTGGCCAGTGTGAACATAATCTGCTTTTTTATTCTTAGTCATTAAATTTAGCGGAACAGCAGCAAATTGCATAGACGCCCCACCCTGCAAAAACAAAACTTTATAATTTTCAGGGATTGCCATAATTTCTCGCAAAGTCGCTTCAGCAGTATCGAAAATCTTCTGAAACTCTTTTCCTCGATGCGACATTTCCATAACAGACATACCGCATCCATTGTAATCAAGCATTTCGCTTGCGGCTTTCTTTAAAACTTCCTCTGGTAACGTTGCTGGTCCTGCACTAAAATTGTATACTCTTGCCATTTCAATCCTCCACTTTCTTAAATGAGCACATAACTTACGCGACTACGATGGAGCGTTAAGTTATTTGTGCGAATTTACCCCAGCCCTGATTCTCAAGGGCGCGGGGCTTCCTTTTTAGTAATAAACTTTACTGCCATAAAACGCAAAGCATTTGTAAAATCCATATCCACATAAATAATATTCTTTGGCACAACAATCTTTGCTGGAGAAAAATTAAGAATTCCTTTTATTCCAGCTGCAATCAACTGATCAGCTACCTCTTGAGCAGCTTTAGCGGGCACTGTAATAATGCCAAGATCGATATTGCGGCCTTTAATGATGTTTTCAAGCTCACTCATCGAAAATACATCAATCGAAGCACGAATCCTCTCAAGCTTATTAATGCTGCAATCAAATCCTGCCACAATCTTAAATCCATCCTGTTTAGCCTTTTCATAGTCTAAGAGCGCTGTTCCAAGCCTGCCTAAACCAACAATACAGGCCTTTCGCTCTTTATCAAGCTCGAGCTTTTTAGCTAGCTCGCCCTTTAAAGATCGAACACAATACCCTTTTCTGGTGTAACCTGTAATTTTTAAAAGGCTAACATCTTTTCGAATTGTATGATCCGTTGTGCCCACAGCCTCAGCCAATTCTTTCGAAGAAACAAAATCCACTTCTCTCTCTGCTAATGCGTCAAGATATCCATATATTTTTGTGATTCTTTCAATTGTATTAGCGGGTAAATCCATCAAACCTCCCAATATTTAAGTGAATTATTTCACTAATATAGCATCAAATATAAACTTGTCAAGTAAATATTTCAAGTAATTATTATATTATCTTATGAGATGATGTTAGATGTTGCAGATAAAGAACTTACATAATTACAGAATTATTACTAACTGTGAATTATTTCACTAATAAATGCTTAAAAGAAAATAATCTATATAATTAAAATTTCATTAAAAATATTTTATTAAATCCTAGAATCAATCAATGATGCCATCATGAGCATGGTTCTAAAATTCTGGAAATTAAAATGGACAATCCCAGCACCTTGACTGTTGCTGTCATGCTCTAATCTGCTCTCTGCATTCAAGAAAGCTGCCCCTGTGGTCCTTTGATACAACTCAATTCGATCCTTTAATTCTCCAGCCTCTAATTGCAATTTTGAATTACCATTTGATGATAGCGCGATTTTGTTTAATTCTTTAACCATTAGAACTAAATCTTCCTTTATCCTTTCTTCAATAAAATAAAAATCATCACTTAAAAGAGAATTAACCTTTTCGGGAGTCCAGAGTCTCCCTTCTAAGCGAAAACGTTCTCGCCTCTCTTTTGCTATATCTTTAAAGAAATCAAAATAATATTTAAAAGTAGCAGGTATTTGGCGAAAAGCCATGCCAAACAACTCAAGAGACTTTTCATATTCTTGCAAACGCATATTAACAATAGCCTTGTCGAAATAAAAAGTATACAAACGAGGATTGATCGCAATTGCCTTATCGTAAAATTTAATAGAGTCTTTATAATCACCAAGGCAAAAATAACATGCTGCAATATTGCCAAGAACATATTCGTCAAAACCAATAGCCTCACCTAAAAGATCATAGAACCAAATAGCTTTTTGCAATCTTTCTGACTCGATCTCCGTTCCTTCAGAAATATAAAAACCTATTTCTTCCTCTATGTGTACCTTATCAATTAAATCATTAATCTCATAAAAATTAGTTTTGTTGTTAACAAAAGAGTAAAAAAGAATTAAAAAAAACAGGAAAACAATCCAAAACTTCGAAAAAATAAATTTTGATCTAACAAAAACTTCTTTTAATTTTATAAAAATACTCATAAGCTTATTTCTTTTTTTTAGATAAATTCCATAAAGAAAAAATTAGCACAAGAAAAAATACGCTAAACATAGTCAGAATCATCAAGTGCGCGCGTGAATCTCCTAAAAACATATACTTAAATTCAACAAAATTTTTCCCTGCAGGCAACACCACACCTTTAAAAGCTATATTAGAACGAAAAACTTCCTTTTCTTCCCCGTTAACAAAAACATGCCAGTCAGGAAGATAACTGTCGTTATAAACTAGGAATTTTCTTTCTTCAAAATCTGTTCTAATTTTTATTGTATTCGCGTCAAAATATACGACTTCAAATTTATCCGAACCTTTATCAATAAATAAAGCTGAGCTTAAAACTCTTTCATCCCTGGATAGAAAAGGCAAAAGCTCACTCGAATCCAGAGAATAATCTGAATCCAATGAAACTAACGCCAAATTTACCTTTTTCTTAAAAATCATTTCGGCATCTTTAAGGTTAAGACTGTTACCTTTAATCACTTCAACAAAATCATAAAGAAAAAATCGATACTTAAGGTAATCAGCCAACAATTCAGGAGAAACGCTTGTCGATAAAAAATACGAACCCTGAGCAGGCATTCCTGCGCCGAATAAAAGTACTTTCGGATATTCGGACATATCAATCAAAGAATTAAAATACTGACTGTATTCATCTACGCGAGGCCCTCCTTCTTCAATCCTAGGTCTTTCATATGAAAACTTAAGCTCGCACAATGGAACATCAACGCTTCTTTTCGATTTTGAGATTGGATCATCAGTAAACTTTGTAAAATTTGTAAAAATAGCCATAGGCTGCAGAAGAATACATAAAAATAAAATAACAATTCGAAATTTCTTTAAAAAAGTATTCTTTAAGAAAACAGAAATAAAAAAAAGACAGCTTAAAAAAACAGTAACATACGAAGTCACAAAAAGAGTTCCCTGCATAAAAAGGAGCAAACCAAAACATCCGTGAACTAAAACCGTCACAAAAACAGAATCGCCTTCGTAAAAGAAATATTTTTGCTTTAAAATTAATCTAAAGTTTTCTACAGCTAATAATATAAGAGAAATTAATAATGCCACATGAAAAAGAGAAACTCCATGAATAACCTTTAAAAAAATAAGATGCGTAAACATAAATTGATAAAGAGGGGAAAATGGTCCGATCATAATAAAGAAAAACACCATCGATAAAAATCCAAGAAACAAGTTTCTCCTCGTAATTGGCGTAAGAAGTCCAAGGCCTAACAATATGTATGCAAAAATTGGAATATAAAAATTCTCACTATTATAATTTACTAGATTCTTTTTCTTAGGAAATATTTTCGTCAAGAAGCAGCTTGGTTCAAAAGATGTTCCCATTAATTTTTCGATATCGATCTTAGCTCCTTTAACTAGGGCTTCTTCAGGTTTGCTCATATGTCTCTCGTGAAAAATAACCTGTTTTTCTGAAGATGCTAAATATGTTTTAAGTGGCGGCAGGCAAGCAACTCCAAGAAGAAAAATACAAAATAAAACAAAAACAAAGTGACTTCTAATAAATTTTGCAGTATCAAGAACCGATTTTTTAAAGGACCTAAAAAATATAATTAAACTAAGAACAAAAACAACAAAGAAAAACATTATCCAATAAGCCGGCAAATATGTTGTCGCGATAATCATCAAACAAAAAATTAATCCCATAAACACCGGACAACTCGGCCTATTTAAAAAACGAATATAAAAATAAAAGAACCAAATTGATGGAATATAAATAAAGATATAATTTGCATGAAAAAAGAAAAATAAACTAAGCGTAGAAAAAAGAAGAAGTAAAAAAGAAATGTAACCTAAAAATGAGCTTCGAAAAAATATTTTAGAAAAAAGATAAAAAGCAAATATTCCAGAGCAATAATATAAAATCCAAACAATTAAAAAAGAAAAATAATAATTTATTCCTATCTTGTTAAGAACTAAAATAAATAACCAGATCGGATTGTAGGCGCTAAAATAACAATTCTCAACAAAAAAAGGACAACCCCACATGGCAATAGGATTCCACAAAGGAAAAACTCCTGAATTTATATTTGCCAAAAAAAACTTTATAATCGCAAACTGACCATATGTATCATTTGAAATAATCTTTTTTCCTGAAAGAATAGGCCATAAAAAAACTGCTAATAAAGAAAGTGGTACTAAAAATTTTAAAAAAGAAAAGAATTTTTTTTTCACAGGAAATACCTTCTTAATATTGTCTGGCTTCATTCACGGCAAGCTTTTCAGTAACAAGATCAGTAGCTACCAATAAACGTAAAATAGCGTCAAGATGCACCAACATTCTAAAAGCATCAAAAAAAACAAGCTACAGAGAGCAGTTCGTTCCTTTCTTATTATCTCTAAGAAAATAATAAACAATAAGATTCAGAACAAATTACTCTTATTTTCTACCTATTTTAATGTTTAAAATAAATTGTCTTAACAAGAACGCAGATTGTTTTTGCTATATTAAAAATATTCTTAAGCGAAATTGCTTTTGATGTTTTATCTGTTCCAGGTTTATGAACAAATGGAAACTGCGCATAAGAATATCCAGATTTTATAGTCAAAACAACAACTTCAGCAAACGTGTCATGACAATCCGCCTGAAGACTAAAACGCCTAACAACATTAACAGGAAGAATAGAAGCGCCATTGTAATATTTTAATTTTAACCCAAACAAAAGATTTAACAAAGCTGTATATATCGAGGATAAGTTGCGCCTCAAAAAAGGTCGCTTACGATTATTCTTAGAATACGTAATTAATACATCTTCTCTCATAGATTTTGCAAAGATAATTATTTCTCGATATGATTCCTTGGTAATGCTATTGTCTCCTGGAAACCATCCGATACAGTCACCATTAGCTATCTTTATAGCCTCTCGAGTACTAGCCCCAATTCCACGGTTCACTTTTCGGTGAATGGCTTTAATATTTTTATTCGCCCGAGCAAAGCTATCTATAATCTTACCTGTTCGATCAGTGCTACCATCGTTAAAGACTAAAATCTCATAATTTGTATTTGTAGATTCGAAATTATCAACTAAAGAATTGATTGAATCTGCAATTAATTTTTCTTCATTAAAAGCTGGAACAATAATAGAGAAATATTTTTTCACGCTAAAACCTCTTCTTTAATTTTCTTAAGAATCCCTTCTTCACACAAACCTAATTTCTTGCAAAAATCCTGATATGTTCCATAGTCTCTTATAAAATCATTTGGAATTGAAATCGAAAAGCATCTTAAGCCATCAATTCCTAAAGACAATCGAAGCACAGCATCGTAAACGCCTCCATAAATTCCATGCTCTTCGACAACTAAACATTTTTTAGTCTTTTCTATACTCTTTTTTATCATTTGCGAATCTAGAGGTTTAACGGTATGAATATAAATCAAATCAACATTTATGCCCTGCGCTTTTAAAGCATCGCTTGCTTTCTTAGCAGATTGCAATTGCGTACCTACAGCTACAAGGGTCAGATCTTTTCCTTCCTGAACTTGGACAGCCTTTCCAATCTTAATATCATCGCTTTTAAAAGAAAGCTCATGCCCATACATAGACGCACGAAAATAAGTCAAGAATTTATTATTGTATGTTTGCTGAAAAAGCAAATCAAACTCTTCATAACTTGCAGGATAAACAAGTTCAATGTTTGGTAAAGTTGAAAGTAAGGCAAAATCATTGTAACAATGATGTGTGCAGCCTAAATATGCATAGTCAAATGCACTTCCGACAGTAATGATGTTGCCGCCCAACTTTTGATAGCAAAAATCAATCTTAATTTGTTCAAATGATCTTTCAACAATAAAAGGAGCAATCGTATGAACAACGGGATAAAAACCTACCTTCGACAAGCCTGCTGCCATATTAACAATGGTTGGTTCGCATATGCCAATATTGTAATATCGTCCTGGGCAATCCTTTGCAAAACCTTGAAGACGATAATGACTAATGTCTCCAACCAAAACAACCAAATTAGGATCTTTAAGACCAATTTGATGAATAACCTTAGAAAAATCATTTCTTAGATTAGTCATCAGCTAACTCCTTAAGTGCATCCTTAAATTCATCAGCGCTAGGAATCCTAGCATGCCAGCTCCCATGACCCTCCATAAAACTAACACCTTTTCCCTTAAGAGTATTAGCAATAATGACTTTAGGCTTCGTATTATGTTCAAACTTTATTTTTCCAAAAACATTTTGAATATCGTCCTGAGAATGACCATTAATCACATAAGTTTCCCAGCCAAAAGCATCCCATTTCTTTTGCATATCTGGAACAGGTAAAACTTGCGCAGCAGAACCATTATTATCAACAATGCAACATAAGTTGCCAAGATTTAAATTTGCCCCAACAAGAGCACACTCCCAAACGGTTCCTTCATTGCTTTCCCCGTCTCCAATAAGAGCAATAACCTTATTATCTCTAGATCGAATTCTCAAGCCCAATGCTACGCCTAGCGCCGTTCCGATACCATGGCCTAAAGATCCTGTAGATGCTTCAACACCAGGCACTTTAGTAATATCAGGATGTCCCCCCAAGATACCATTCTTAGAACTAATTTGTCTTAAATCGTCTTCTGTTATAAATCCATATTTTTGCAAAATAACATATAGCGCTACGCAACCATGCCCTTTGCTTAAAATAAAATAATCTCTATCTTCCCATAGCGGTTTTTTATTATCAAATTTTAAAATATTTTCATAAAGATAGGCAAGAATATCAATAATCGAAAATGAGCTCGTAATATGCCCTTCTTGAGCATTGTAAACAATCTCTATAATTCTTTTCCTAAGATCTTTATTGATAATATTATTACCCAAAATATCCTCTTCCCTGAGATCCATCAACAGGAATAATACTTCCCGTATTAAAAGAAGCAAGTTCTGAGCTTAAAAAAACAATCATGTCAGCTATTTCTTTTGGGCTCCCAAAGCGTCCTATACGCTGGCGCTCTTCGATAAATTTCTTTACATGTTTTGGATTTATCTTGCGTTGCTGATCCCAGTATCCTTTTTCCGTAAAAACAGCTCCTGGCAAAATAGAAGAAAGAACAACATTGTCACGTCCGACAATGCCTCCCATGCTACGCACATATGCATTCAAAGCTGCTTTTGCACAACAATAAGGAATTGGCCCCTGATTCTCAGCCCCTGCGATTGAAGAAACATGGATAATTCTTCCCCACTTATTTTTTTGCATAGCAGGAAGAAAATCGAGATTAAGCTCAACAGCAATCTCAAAATTAAGTCGATAAATCTTATTAAAATCTTCCATAGAACAAAAAGGATCTCGAGTATCTAATGCGCCGCCTAAATTATGAACAACGATATCAGGCAACCCAATTTTTGATTTCAACAACGATATAAGTTTCTGGGGAGATCCTTTTTTTGTTAAATCTCGAACAATTGCAAGATGCCCTTTACTCTTTCCTCCAGCATCCTTAAGAACTTGGTTAAGTTCACTCTTTGTTCGAGAAACAACAATAATTTTACATCCTTCTTTTGCAAGACCCAAAGCAACAGCTTTCCCTATACCCCTGCCAGATCCTGTGATTAACGCTATTTTATTATTTAGTCCTAGATCCACTTTAGGCTCCTTTAAGGTAAATTTTGTAACGGTATAATAATTTTATCTGCAGAAAGATTTAAAAGCTTCTTCACAATAACATCAACATGATCTAAGGCTGTTATCAGAAAAGTTTTACTGCATAACTGATCAAGTTGGCTTACATTCGAAATACGCACTCCCAATCCCTGGAAATAAAGATTATTTTTCATAATATCATCGTCAAAAACTAAATCAAGGACATTGTCGTTAATACCTAAATGATAAAACAAAATTGGAAGCATGTTGGTTGCTCCGTATCCAACAATGGATTTCTTTTCCTTGGCCTCGATTTCACAGGATGTTTTTTTCATCTCTCTCTTAAAAATAAAATATTTCTCTTTTATCTCTTTTTCTGTATCTCCATGATCCGCGATTATATCGATTAAAGAAGTCTTTCTTCCTTTGCGAAAAGCAACCATCAATGAACCCCAGTGCGAAGGATTGTAACAATGATCAATATATTCAGCCCCAACAAGAATTAAAAGATTCTTAAAAGATTCTAAGGAGAAATATTGCAAGTGTTGATGAAAAATGCGATCAAAACGATACGCTTTTGTCATCTCCTCCAAACAAGGAAATTCAAAAACAAATAAAGCATCTTCAGATGCACAATTCATCAAATTGCAAAGAACTTCTCTAGGCTCTTGTGCATGTTCAATCATGTGTGTAGCAACGATAAGATCAGGAGCTTCGCTCTTAAAATCACTCAGTTTAAGATCCTCTGCTTTTTTTTCAACAAGATCTACAGCCAAGCCTTCTACTCTTTTTTGCCTATCTGCAAAATTCTTCATCATATCAACGCCGCAAAAACTTTTTGCTTTGTTTTTAAGACGTTTGAGCAAATACAGATCATTGCATCCAATATCTACAACTTTATTAAAAACACAATCGGGAGATAATTTCTCTAAGAAATTAACAAATTTTTCTAATTCATTTGTTGCTGTCTGACTCAAAGATGTTTGAAATCCATAATCTTGATTATATAAAAAATTAGGATCAATAATTGTTGAAAGCTGGCCATGACCACACTTGGGGCACAAATAAAAACTCTGATCCATTCCAGAGTCGCGAACTTCGAATTTCTCCTTAGAAAAAACCCCTGTCAAAACAGGCAAAGCAAGAAAATCAATTAATGAATTCTCGAGTTTCTCAGCGCAAACTGCACAATGTGTTCTCTTCCTATAAGTAAAAGGCCTAGCATTCATTTTTATAACTCAAGGCATATTCTTTGATTCCAGATTCCATCGTGCGAACAGCATTTTTCTTAAATGCAGATATCAGTCTTTTATTATTAAAAAGAATATCCCGATTTCTTTCTCTAGATGAGGATGTTATATCTTTAAATTTAATTTTTGCCTTTGGGCTTAATGATTTCTTTAAAATTTTTGCGATAGCCAAAATAGACAAGCTTTTTTCTGAAACAATATTAAAAATACCCTGTTCTTTTTGCTTAATACACTTTTCAACAATTTGAGCCACATCTTCTACGCAAACATAATTTCTCAAAATCTGGCCCTTACCCTCAATTTCTAGAAACCCCTCACCTAAAATCTTCTTGGCAAAGAGACCGACTAAGCTTTTTTGTTTATCACTTAAACCATAGACACCAGGAAATCGCAAAACAGTCAAAACAAATCGAGAAGCCAAAGATTGATTCTTAAGCAAGAACTCACTGATTATTTTTCCCATGCTATAATAATCATCAATAAATAACGAACTGTTTTCATCGATCACTTTCTTTCTTAATTGCGTATCATTTTTATCTTTTTTCTTAACACCGTAAACATCAACGCTGCTTAAATATATCACTTGCGCCACAGGCTTTTGATTAAGTATTTTTGTAATATTTTCAACCATCAAGATATTTCTTTGCATCGAATCGAGACTATTTTCTGAAGCTCTTGCTATTGATGAAGCAATAATTAAAATGTCGTTCTTCTTTAAACCTGACAACTTCTTTTTAACAGTAGATATTTTAAGTAAGTCACAGCTCTTAGATGAAAAACCAATCACATTTTCTTTTTTAAAAACTTTTAAAAGATGGTCAAAGATTACTTTTCCAATAAACCCTGTCGATCCTAAAACTATAATATTTCTATTTCTTTTCATAATCTTTCATCAATCTCTACGACTTGCAAAAATAAGCCCCGTTCCAATCTACTTTTATAATATTTACCTTATCTTCAAGCTGATTTTCTTTTAAAAAATCATTTACAGCAGCTTGACAACCCTTTAACGTATAATAATCATCAATAACAATAAACCCGCCCTGGCTAACTTTTTGATAAAAATATTCTAAAACAATTTTAATAGAGTCGTACCAATCTGTATCAATATGCAACAAGCTTATTTTCTCGATTGTATTTTTGGGAAAAGTTTCGCTAAACCACCCTTTAACAATCTCAATCCTTTTACTAGAAATATTCATTTCTAAAAAGATTTCTTCAACTTTCTTCTCATCACCAGTACAGATACCATCAAAATACTTTTTATTATTTCTAGAATCATCCTTATCAGTAGGACTCGGCAGTCCTTGGAAAGAATCAAAAAGCCAAATCTTTTTCGTTGTTAATTCATTTTCTATTTCTAACCCCTTAGCCAACATTGCAGCAGACCCGCCGTTCCAAACACCACACTCAACCACATCCCCACGCACTCCCAAATCATTTACTTTTTTTGCAAGATAATAAAGATTTATAAGTCTTCGCGCAGAAAGCTGAGAATAAAATGGCTTAACCTTCAAAACAAGCTTAAATAAAGACAACGAATTTCTTGATGGAGCCCTGACAAACATATCTGCCATTTGAAATAACGATACAAATAACGACAAAACTTTTCCATGAAAATTGTCGTAATTTAGAATAGAAAAAAACCTAGGTAAAATTTTATTCATACGCGCCTTTTTTTAAGAAACAAGCCGCAGCCATCCACATCGATTGCATCCATTTACTGTCTTTTCTTTCTTTATAATTTGTCTAAATTTCTTAAAAGATTCTGATCGAATAATTAATTTTAGCTTTTCATCCTTAACGTTACCCATAGAAACTGCCATACATGGAAACAAATGTCCATCAGAATTGATATGAACACTTGACCAAGGAAATCGACACAAACAAAACTTATCTTTAATATGCTTTTCTTCATTCAAATAACAAATCTTAGAAACTGGATCATCGCTCGCCAAGTCAAGAGCCTTAGGATGTAAAAAAACATTTTTCTTAGACATTCTTGCATAAGAGCGAATCTTGTCAATTTGCTCTAAAATAACATCAAATTTCGTATAAACCGAAGCACTTGTTTCTAAAAAAATGTCTTCCATCTTGGCCATAACGTCGGCGTGCTGGAGAGAGGATCCTTTTAAAAACTGTATAGAATGATTATCACATTGCAATTTTTCAACACAATACTTATGAATTTCAAAAAGCTGATCCGCATTTTCATCAAGAATAATTGTTTTAATATCCAAAAGACATTTAGATTTCTTTTCTTTCCTTGCTTTCCTGAAATATTGAATCATTCTCTCCATATGATCCCATTGAGGTAAAGAAACCCCTCTTGAATGATTGCCGATATCATCAATAGAAATAGCCAAAATCTTAAAACGAGAATACGAAAGCAGGCGATCAATTTTTTCTTCTGTTAGCAGAATGCCGTTTGTGATCATGTTGCAATCAAATCGTGATGCAACCTGATCAAGTACTCGATCAAATCCATCAAAAATTAAAGGCTCCCCCCCTGTCAATGTTACACGTGCATAGCTAGGTAGCTGAGCAATTAAATTCAACCAATCTTCAGTTGTCATCGCATGCAAAGATTTTGTTTTTTTCTGAAAACAAAAAGGACAATTAAGATTGCATAAATTTGTTAAAATGAAAACATAGCGATGAGGCAGCAATCCAGGAATGCGATACAGTAATTCTGTTAAAATTTCATGTTTTAAATGAAAGAGTTGATTTCTAAAGCTTTTCACAGAATACCTTAAGAGTTATGAATTAATAAGGACCTAAAAAAAGATCTTCTTCTTTTTCTTTAAATAAATTATTCGGCCTCTTTTTCCCTACAATTTCAAAACATGCACAAACAATATCTTGATAATCTTTGTAAAAAAACTCTTCTAGTTGACGCGATACAGGGCACGGGCATTCAGGCAAAGCGATACGCTTAATGGGAGCCTTTAAAAATGAAAATGCCTTCTCAGCTACAACCGCTGATATCTCACTAGCAACACCACAGCGAAGCCAGCTGGTGTCTGCACAAATCAAGCGTCCAGTCTTTTTAACTGAAGCAATAATTGTTTTTTCATCCAAGGGGGAGATTGTAACAGGATCAACAACCTCGACGCTAATTCCAAAATCAGAAACAATTTTAGCCGCTTTTAACGCCTGATGAACCAAGATCGATGTCGCTACAACGGTAACGTCTTTCCCTCTCTTAAAAATCTTTGCCTTTCCAAAATCAACAGTATATCTTTTTTCAGGCACATATTGTTTAAAATCATACAACCTGCGATGTTCAAAAATGATCACAGGAACTTTCGATTCTAAGCTTTTCATTAAAATACCTTTTGCAATATAAGGCGTACTTGGCATAGCAACATAAATACCCGGGAAATGCGTCATCACCGATTGGATGCTCTGAGAATGCGTTGGCCCTTGCCCCCACCCTTTTCCAATAATGCCACGCACAACAATTGGCACAACTGAATCGTTTCCATAAACATATTTCCATTTTGCAGCGTTATTTATAATTTGATCTAAAGCTAAAAACATAAAGTCATTGCGGGCATGCACAAAAATAGGTCGTTTGCCATTTAACGCTGCACCTATAGCAACTCCAGTCATAGCATTCTCGCTTGCAGGCGTTCCGATAACCCGATTAAGTCCAAACTTTTTTCTCGCTTCAAGCGTTGTTCCAAAAATTCCTTTAACATCATCAACACCTAAGCCCATAACAAGAACATTCGGATCTTTTTTCATTGCTAAAACAGTCGCCTCAGAAATAGCTTGGGCATATGTAATCTGCCTAGACATAAATTAATATACTCCCGTCATCAAATCTTTTTCAGTCGGCCAACTTCCTTTAAGAGCTTTTGCATATGAATTTTCAGCCTCATTCATTATTTTCTTATCCGTCAACTCAACTGATTTCTTGCTCATAATTTTTAATTTCAATATTTTTCTTTTGTATAATGAGAGAGGGCATCTTTTCTCCCAATCGAACACTTCTTTTTTTGTGCGATAGCCGATATTATAATCATATAAAGGTCCAACATGTTCTCGAAAGCGATACGTTAAACATTCTAAGAAAACAGGTCCTTTTCCTCGCCGACAAGAATCAACAGCCTTTTTAGCATCAACATAAACCTTCTCAACATCATTACCATTAATTTGTTTTGGTTTAAGCAGCTCTGTCACTCTCTTGAAAATTGGAGAATTTGGCTGACGATAACGAATATGCGTATTCGTCGAGTATAAATTGTTTTCACAAATAAAAACAATAGGAAGCTTTTTAAGAAGAGCAAAATTAACGCTCTCAGCAAAAACACCTTCTTCCAGCCCTGCGTCGCCAGAAAAAACAACAGCAACATTCTTTGTTTTATTTAACTTAAAAGAAAGAGCTGCCCCTGTTGCAACAGGAACCATGCCACCTAAAATAGGCGAAGAAAAAAATCCTTTTGAGGCATCTGAAAGATGAGCCGACCCTCCCCGCCCTTGATTAACTCCGTTTTTTCGCCCACAAAGCTCTAGAAAAAACTGATCCACAGATCCTCCTCGAGCCAAAAACGCTGCATGACATCGATGCGAAGCAAATACTTGATCTTTTTTTGTTAAATTTGCACACACTCCAGATGCAACCGCCTCTTGCCCAATCGAAAGATGCGTTGGCGTTCGCATCTGTTTTTGCCCATAAACAGACACTACCTGCTCTTCAACTCTACGAATTTTCAACATAGATAAAAAAAGTTTTTTTCTTGTTGTCTGATTCATTTTCTTAAATTTTTTAAAAATCTTACCTTATGGAATAAACCAAAAATAATCCCCTTGATATCCAGCTTGCTTAAAAAACTCCTTCCATTCATCAACCGACATATATGTTTTAGCTGTTAAATTCCAAGCATCCATTCTCTTTTTTTCTTCCGAAGTCCGATATGCATCCACCGTTATAAAACAATTTTTCTTTGAAACCCTGTGAATTTCGCAAATGGCTTTCTGACATTCTTCCAAATCAAGGTTATGAACAGTGTTGATCGAAACTACCAAATCAAATGAATTATCCTCATACGGCAAACTTGTAGCATTAGCAACTTTCAGAAATGACTTTACTTCTTCCTTTGCGTTTTGAATCGCATACGAAGAAATGTCGATGCCCTCGACTTTAATTCCAGGTATTGCCTGCACAAAATCATACAGCATAAAACCTTTTCCACATCCAACGTCTAAAATACTACTAGAGCCGGAAAGATCATAATGCTTTTGAAAATCAGGAACCACAGGTTGCCAAAATCTTGGATGATAAGAATATCCTCCATAACCGTATTTTCTGTCCCCATCAAAGAAATCTTTACCGAACTGACGAGCTACAAAACAAACTTCTTCCGTTTTAACGTCAATGCGTTCATCTAGATTTCGCTTTGTTACTGGATAATTCTTTAATAAATTAATTTCTGCCATAAATATCTTTTAATCTACAAATCAAATAAAATTAATATGATCGTCGGGATCTCCAATAAGTTCATTAATAAAAATATTACGCTCATCATAGACACAATGATGACGACACTCTTTCTTTGGATCAAAAGACTGAAAAAGCTTTTTTGTTTTCGGAGAAAGCCAAATCTCTTTAAACGTTTTTTTCTTCAAATCACCAATAGCCCCGCCAGGAACATAGGCCTTGTCATGGCAAAGATAAACCTTTGAATCTGCCGCAACAACGCTTAAAACCTGTACCATCGGACAAAAAGAATATGTTCTCTTAAGTTTCATGGAAAGAGAAAAATCATCTTCATACTTATTAATAATTTTAAACCGAGAACCTTCAAAACATTTTTGTGCTTTATGAATTTGTTTAATAACAGAATCTTTAAACGGCGCATGATAACGAAATAGATTCTTTGTAATTCGAGCTGTATATTTTATATGATTAACGCCTAACCCTTTTACAAATTTTGCCATATCATAAACCTGATTTGCATTCTCATGCGTCACAACAAAATTAATACCAAGCTCACAGCTTTTATTCTTTTTCTTTGAAAATTTCTTAATATTTGATGCAATAATATCAAAGCTTTTTTTTGAAATCCCGCGAGTCCGTGCAAAAACTTCAGGATCACAACTGTCCATCGAAATTCTAACCCATTTTGCTGAACACAAGAGATCAGCAACCTTTCCCAAAAGTAACTGCCCGTTAGTAATAAGCGACAGCTCTATTTTCTTTTTTAAAACTAACCGAAAAGCATCTTCTATAAAAGGATAGGACAGAGGCTCTCCTCCTCCGCTAAAAGTAACAGCCTTAACACCCATACTGGCTAAGTCCAAAATAACTCCTTTAAGAGTCTTCCAGGGCATCTCATCAAAAGATTTAACAGACTCTCTCAGTTTTAATTCTTTATCCGCATAACTACAATAAAAACATCGATGATTACAACGATTCGTTGGCTTTATTCTGATGTAAATCGGAGATGTTATTCTTCCACTCTTTAAATCTTGAAGTTTATCAAGATGCCAAAGAATTTTTAAATGACTATAAGGATTAGTGCTCATCAGATTATTTCATGTTCGCCAAAAGCATTGTTTTAATATTGTAATAAATTGGATTGTTCAACGCATCTTTGATTAATCCGATTTCAAATGCTTTTTTTAAGTCTTCAATAGCTTGTGAAATATTTCGCTCAGGAGAAAACCCTAGCTCTTTTTTTATTTTTTTAGACGAAATGCTATACGACCGTTTATCATTGGAATCCTGAACCTCGAGTTTCGTATCTTCCCTGCCAACAACATTTTTGACCATATTCGCAATTTCTAGAACAGTATGATTTTCATATCCGCAGTTAAAAATCTTTCCTTCTATTTTTTCTTTTGGATAACTTAAAGACTCAACATATAAATCAGAAATATCATCAATATGAATATTCGGTCTTTTTTGATCTCCACCGAAAACAATAATTTTATTATTACAAATTGCATGCGTTGTTAAAATATTAACAGTTAAGTCTAACCGTAATCTTGGTGAATACCCACAAACGGTTGCAGGCCTCAGGATAAGCGTTGTAAAATTCTCGCTTTGCTGCTTTAAAAGATAATCTTCGCATAATGCCTTATATTTTGAATAATCCGTTAGAGGATCTAAAGAAAGCTCTTCTGTGACATTCGGATCTTCCTTGACTCCATAAACACTTGAGCTTGATGCAAAAATGAAACGCTTAACATTGTTTCTTTTTGAAATGTCAACAAGTGGCAAAAATGCATCATAATTAATCGTCTTCGATAAATCTGGATTAAGTTCATAACTTGGATCATTCGAAATACAAGCAAGATGAATAATCGCATCCGTTTGCGGCATTTCTTTTTCTAAAAGAAGCGTATCTCGAATATCCCCTTTAATTTCGATAAGATTAGGATGTCCTTTAACAGCGCTCAAAACATCTTCTCCGTACATATAAAGATCTAAAACCTTCACATGATATCCAGCGCTTAAAAGTTTTGGAACAAGAACGGCCCCAACATATCCAGCGCCACCAGTAACTAAAACATTTCTTATTTCTTTAGCAATCTTCGACATATGACCTCAACATTTTTTGGTAAAATAACATCCATGCAAAATCGCTTATTTCTGCAAAACGGCATATAACATGGGCGATAACGACACTTTAGCCTTGAAGGCAACACATGAATACCCGGAACTCCCATCATACGCTGATGATTCGTTGGCCCAAAGAGCGTAACCACTTTCTTCCCTAAAGCCTGTCCAATCATCTGCCCCAAAGAATCGGATGTCACGATTACCTTACAGCTATCAATCCACTGAATATAAGATTTAATATTCTTATGACCTTTTTGCCAACTAACAGAGAAATCCTTCTTTAACAACTTTTCCAACATCTTCCAATGACCCATTGACCAAGACTTGGTTGGCCACTTAACCCCAACAGAATAGTTAAGCCCAACATCATAAACTGGCTCTTTTCTCTTCTCTGGAAATAAAACAAGTCCCTGCCCATCCCATTTTGCACCAACAACTTGATAAAGAATTTCAGCTGTATTATTAATAATGTTTTTATGATTTTCTTGGCCAGACAAAAGAAGTCGTGTGGCATCTTTATATGTCGCAATGTCGTATACTTTCTCGTCAAAATAAAATCCATATTTCTCTTTTGACTGAATATCTTTTAAGAATGCACAAATCCCAATATCTTTTTCTAAATTAATAAAAACATCATATTTTTTGTTTAAAACACTCTTGAGAACAAAAGGATCGAAAACCAAAAGCTTATTGATGTAAGGATTGTTCTCCAAAAGACCTTTGGCTTGATCTGAAACAACCCATGTAACATCATCATCTTTATAAAGATGCAGAACGGAAGTGCAAAATAAAACATCTCCAAGGCTAACCGTAGTCGAAACTCCTCGATCAAGAAATTCTGAAAATCCTGTCTTAATAATTAAAACACGTCTCTTCTTTTTCATTTTAGAATTTAATATCCACAGAACAGTAGCCATCTTGCTGCAAATGGTTTGTTTTAATTTTTATGTCACATGGACTACAAAGCCCATAGTTGACACACGATCTATAAGCATGCTTTATTTTTAGATGGGGATCAGTCAAGCAACCAATGGCAAGATTTTTTCTGTTTGCATATAAATCAGAATGACATCGATAAACTGTCCCGTTTGGACCAACAGGCAAAACTGTATTTCGACACTGTACTTTTTTACCAACCTGATGACCAACGCAGGCATCTTCGTATTTATAGCATCCATAAGTTTTACCTTCCCAAGTTCCTAAAAAAATTTTTGTTCGAAATTCTATGCCTTGTTTCTTTGCATATTTGCGAATTTCTTCTGTTAACTCAGGATACTGAGGATGTTCAATATGAAACAATCCTATGCTTAAAATCTCCTGCAATTCTTTAATACGGTCAATTAAATCCTTATAATCATTTTGTCCTTGATGAAAACTAACGCGAATTGTTGGATATGGCGCATCGCGCTTATTCCACTGAAGTGTTTTAAGCGCTTTGAAAGCAGCTGGCGTAACGCTTGGTGGCAACGCCGTTAAAATATCCATTTTTTGCTGAACATTCTCTAAAATTTCCCATATCCCTTTAGATAAAAATGGCTCCCCTCCCTGCAAAGTCAAGGGAACACCTTCAGGCAATCTTAATCGATTTAACGATCGAATCCAATCAGATGTCTCCATCTCTGGATGAACTTTTGTGTTGATATATGGATTAAAAATATTGATAATACAATAGGAACAAGAAAGAAAACACCGATTGGTTAAATAGATACCAATATAATCTGTTTCTTCTGGAATGTTAACTTCTGAAAAACTATTATAAGAATGGTCTTTTACTTGCATTTTATTTATATATAGATAATTATATATATCTATTAAAAATTTTCAATATATATAATAATTGCGAAGAATTAAGAATTATTTTACAGAAGAATAACCAGAAGCCTTTGTTAAAGCTCTCATGACAACTTCAACACGATTTAAAGTATAATCAAAATGCAACAACACAGTTAAGTCCTTATCTAATAAACCTTTTTTTCCTTCGTACTGAGCAAAATACTTAAAATTCTCTAAATAATCTAAATTTCCTCTTTTACTCGAAGCAATCATTATTCCCTTAGTAACAGCTTCTCTTGCTTTATCCATTTGCCCCAAATAGTAGTAACTTTGAGCCATTCTCAAACAAACAAGTTGAGCATCTTTTTCAGACTGAATAACTGCCTCTGGCATAGAATTTAATATATAGCTTTGCCATTCCGGCAAAGAAAAATCCTCCGCCATTGTTAAATAATAAAAGGGCACTCCTGGAATAAGCTCAAAAGCTTTCTCAAAACAAGAAATAGCTTTATCGTATAGCTTGGAATTAAAAGATATTATTCCTAAATCCATCCAATAAGTATATCGCTCAGAATCAAGCTCGATTGCCTTATCATACATTTTTATCGCTTTTTCTTGATCTCCAAGGTAATAATAGCAAAATCCTAGATTTCCATATGTGCTTCCGATCGGCCCTACCATATCTAATAGCTGAAGAAAATACTCAATTCCAGACTTCAGCTCGTAAGAACAAAGCTCTTGATTGCTCTCAAGCTTGTATTCAATGATTAACATTGATTTTCTTGTTTGGCCCAAATGATATATGTTCATCTTATTTACAAAAGGCACCTCCTTGATAAACAAAAAGCAAGTGACTAAAATTAAAACATACAAAGAAATATTTCTCCAAACCACAAACGCAAAGAAACCCGATAACCATTTATTGTTCAAGAAATATTGCTTTATATCTTTAATCATTTCTCAAAATTTCTTTCTTAGCTTTATCATCATTAATAAATAAGATAATTAACCACAAAAAAAGACCAATATAAATACCAAATATTAATAAATATACTAATTCTCCACCAATCGGAAAATAACGAAAATAAACAATATTCTCTCCGGGTGGAAGCTCAACTCCTTTGAATGCAAAATTCGAACGATAAAGAGGTGCTCTTTTCCCATTTACAAAAACTTGCCAATCAGACTGAAAACTATCCGTATAAACTAAGAATTTTTCTTTACTAAAATGCGTTCTTATCTTAATTGAATTTGCGTTAAAACCAAGAACCTCAAAAGAATCAGACGGTGAAGAAATAACCGTCGCCTGACTTTGTATCCTTGTATTATCATCAGATAATAAGCTTTTAAATCTTAAGCCTTGAGCTTGTGCTTCATCACCCGAAACGAGAGCTAAATTTGTATTATTCTGAAATATCTTGATAAGAAAGTCTAAACTTTCATTTTCATGATTAACGATTTCAATATGATCATAAAGATAAAATTTATACTTTATATATTTATTTAATATTTCAGTCGAAATATTTTCGACTAAATAATAAGACCATTTTGGAGGAAACCCTGCTCCACCAGGAGGAAACTTCATCAAGTCTTTCAACTGAACTCGATGCTCAAAACTTTCAAGATTAGAATAATTTTCCTCATAATCAGGGCGAATAAAGGAAAAAATAATGCGCGAAGAAGGTTGGGCGATAATCTTAAAATAATTTGCTCGATCTTTGATAATAACATTTTTGAGATTATCACGAAAACGCCACATAACCTCAACAGGCTGCGCAACAATACATAATCCTAACAATATAAACCACAACCACTTGCGAACTTGATATTCCAAAATAATTATGCTAAAGAATATTAAACTCAACAATACCGTTGCATAAGTCGAGAAAAAGCTATTTTTTCCTATCAACAACATTAAAATACCAACATGCACAACAGCAACAACGGCCAACGCATAATAGCGATTTATCAAAAATTTTTCTTTTAAAATTAATTTTAACTGTAGTGCTAAAAATAATATGAAAATTGGCAAAAGAATAAAAACAAATATTCCTATATTTCTAATAAAAGAAAACCAAGGAATAAAATTAAAGAAAACCTTAAAAACAAAAGACTGCTCTCCAATTAATATAAAAAACAAAGGAAGAATTAATAAAATTAAAAAGACTGTCTTCTTTCTTATTTTATTAAAAATACTTAAAGCCAAAATACACCAAGCAAAAAATGAAATATAAAAAAAAGTGATCGAAGCAGGAAGCACTTTATCTCGATCTAAGAAGAGACTACCCGTAAACGATTCTGTGCTTGGGCCCGCATTAACAATTTTACCATAAGAAACTTCAGCGCCTCCAGCATAAGGGCTCTCCTCTTTTGTTTTTCGCTCATTACAGACAATCTCCCCTGTTTTTGTGAGCTGATACGTCTTAAAAGATGATATCGCTGAAAGGAAAAGAGCCAAAAAACAAAAAATCACTGTTAGAAAATGACGACAAAAAAAAGACTTAATAATCAAAATATCTTTTTTAAAGCGCATAAAGTTGAATAAAAAATAAACCACGCTAAAAAAAACAAAAATCGTCAACCAGTAAAATGGTAAATAGCAATTTAAAATCAACATTAGAGAAAAGATAGTGCCAACAAAAAAACGTCTTTTAGGACACTGCCAGAAATTGAGTAAGAAATAAAAAAACCAAATCACTGAAACAAAAATAAAAATATGATATGGGTAATGAAAGATGAACATTCCTGATGAAGAAAAAAGAAAAAACAAAAAAGCCGCATAAGCAGCTAAAGAACTTCTTAAAACTGTTTTTGCAAGAAAATAAAATCCTATCTGGCCAACAAAGAAATACCCAATAAAAGCAGATAAAAACGATAAATAAAAACTTAATCCCAATTTATTTAAAAGAGGAATCAAAAGCCAAATCGGATTAAAAACTCCATAAGCATTTAATTCAACTAAAAATGTCCCTCCCCAAAAAATGAATGGACACCAAAGAGAGAAAACACCTACTTGCAGACTATCAAAGAAATACTTAACGTGCGAATAAAATGAAAGACAATCGCCGCTAACAGGGATCTTCCCTGAAACAGCATCAGAAAAAAGAAACAACCAAAGCAAAATAGGAATAATAAATTTAAAAGAAGAAATAATCTTATTTTTCATAATTTTTGATTAACTTTAAACAACTTATTTTATTCTAAATTAACATAGGCATTCTATCTCAAATTCAGACTTCGTCCAACAAAAAACGAATAAAAGGATTTTAAACGATAAGCGGGCCATCAAACAAATCAAAAAGATAATCCCCCATTAAAATAATTGAAGCTATTAATAAATAAGATGGACTTTTAAAGAGTTTAGTGTTATTCTGACATCTTGTTAAGAGAAATTCTTAATATAAACCGTTTTAACGATACGCGTAAAGTCATTGATCATGCCCTTTTTGATGATAAGCACTTATCTATCATCATATCGATCTCAATCGTCCTTATAAATTCCTTAGGATAGACAAAGAAGGTTTCGGCTTGACCAAAGACTTAAGGTCTTGACCTTTATTGATCTATCGCCGATTGATGCTTTCTTTAGCTTTAAATAGCTTAGAAAGCGCCAACAAAGAATTTCTATTTTTTCTAATTTTACCTTACATCAAAAGGAAGGCAGTGATTTATTATGAAATCATTTGAAGAACTTGGTCTATCTATAGACACATTAAAAACAATTAAAGCAAAAGGATTTGAAGAACCTTCTCCTATCCAGGAAAAAACAATTCCGATCATTCTATCAGGAAGTGAAGATATTGTTGGACAGGCGCAAACAGGCACAGGAAAAACCGCCGCATTTGGCCTTCCGTTAGTCGAACTCTTAAAAGAAAAATCAAAACATGTTCAAGCCTTGGTTCTGACTCCCACTAGAGAGCTCGCCATCCAAGTCGCTGAAGAAATCCATTCCTTGAGAGGCAAAAAAAACTTAAGCATCGTTCCGATTTATGGTGGACAAGCGATTCAATTACAATTGCGCAGCCTCCAAAAAGGTATCGACATTGTAGTCGGAACGCCAGGACGTATCTTAGACCATTTAAAACGCAAATCATTAAATCTTACATCCATTACTCATCTTGTTTTAGATGAAGCCGATGAAATGCTAAATATGGGATTCTTAGAAGACGTGCAGAAAATTATGGATTATACAGCAAAAGAAAAACGCACAATGCTATTTTCAGCAACAATGCCGGCGGCAGTTCTAAAGATTGCAAAAAAATACATGAACGATTATGTTGTTTTAAAAGTGTCCAAAGAAGAACTAACGTCGGACCTTACGGAGCAAATTTATTTTGAAGTCAGCGAACAAAATAAATTTGAAGCTTTGTGCCGAATCATTGATATCGAAGAAAACTTTTTTGGATTAATTTTCTGTCGTACCAAAGTTGATGTGGGCCGCGTGTCTAATCGGCTAATAGAACGTGGCTATCAGGCAGATGCCCTACATGGAGACATTAGCCAAACCTTGAGAGAGAAAACTCTGAACAAATTCAAAAAACGTAAAATTAACATTCTTATTGCAACAGACGTAGCGGCCCGAGGAATTGACGTGCAAAACATTTCGCATGTCATCAACTATGCTCTGCCACAAGACCCAGAAGCTTACGTACATCGCATTGGGCGAACAGGGCGAGCAGGAAAAACAGGTCATGCGATTACCTTTGTCACACCAAGCGAATATCGTAAATTACAATTTATTCAGCGAACAGCCAAAACAGATATCCGCCGAGAAAAACTACCAGACGTTAAAGATATTATTAAAATGAAAAAGCAGCGTATTCACTCTCGCCTTGAAGAAATTGCTCAAACAGGCCCTAAAGAAGAGTACTTACAGCTTGCAAAAGACTTGCTCACTAAAAATGAATCCGAACATTTGCTAGCAGCTCTTTTGCAGCATACCTTTCAGGGAGATCTTGACGAAAAAAGTTATACCAAAATTATTGATTCCCCGCTAGATAAAAGTGGAAAAACACGTTTATTTGTTGGTTTCGGGACAAACAGCGGACTAACCCGCAAAAAATTAATTGATGTTATCAAAAAACATTGCGATATTACAGAAGATAAAATTCATGACGTGCAAATTCGTGACAAATTTGCATTCGTCAGTCTTCCGTTTTGCCAGGCCGAACAAATTCTTGAATATTTCCAAAACAATAAAAATCAATCAGGAATCTATGTTACCAAAGCAAAGAAAGATCGAGGACAAAGAGAAAATCCAAAACAAAAATGGAATTCAAAACAAGGAAATTTAAGACAAGGAAAACAAGAAAAACGACGTCATTTTAAGAAATAATAAAAAGTAAATCATTATTAAAAACTATGGGCCTGACTTTTAAAAGTCAGGCCCTTATTCTTTAACACAAAATCTAAAATACCTTACTCAGAAAAATATTAACGTCTTCCTCGATAAGAATTAGTTGTTCGCCTGCGCCCATTCACTTTATAAGAACTAAAAACAGTTTTTGGCTTGTCAAACTGCTCCGTAGGGCTGTCAGGATGCGACGAAACCGGAAGAGCCTCTTTTAATAGACGCTCAATATTTTGAACATCTGTTCGCTGATCAGGCCTAGCAAAAGAAATCGCATGACCAGCCTTTCCCGCCCGACCCGTACGCCCAATTCTATGGATATAATTCTCTGTATCGTCAGGTAAATCATAATTGATAACTAACTCAATTCCCACAACATCAATTCCTCGAGCCGCGATATCTGTTGCCGCTAGAATACGATATTGGCCGTTACGAAATCCCTCTAGAGCTTCTTTGCGTTGAGCTAACGAACGATCGGAATGAATCTCCGCGGCCCGATGTCCCAAACCGCGAATAACACGGGCGATTCTTTTGGTCCCATGCTTTGTCCGACAAAAGAGTAAAACTGATCCACGATATTTTCGCAGTATTTTTTCTAAAATCTCAGGTTTTTTTTCTTGACGAATAATAAACAATTCATGGGATACGTCCTCAGCAGAAGTTCCCGGAGGAGCAATCTGCACCTGCACTGGAGATCGCATATAAGACGTCGCTATGCGAACAATGGTTGAAGGCATCGTCGCTGAAAAAAGCATAGTCTGTCGCTGCGAAGAAACAACTTTTAATATTTTTTCAATTTGTGGAGCAAATCCCATGTCCAACATGCGATCAGCCTCATCCAGAACCAAGATACTTACTCTGTTTAGCTGAATCTTTCGCTGTTGCATCAAATCAATAAGCCGCCCGGGAGTCGCAATAAGAATTCTTGGCTGCTGGCTCAATGCCTTGATCTGACTATTGATTGGAGCACCACCGATCAAAACCACAGATTTCATGCCAAACGGACGAGCAATTTTAGAAACGCTTTGTTCTACCTGTAATGCTAGCTCCCGAGTTGGAACTAATATTAACGCCAAAAAATTATTTTGAACAAGATTTTGGACAATGGGAATAACAAAAGCCATGGTCTTGCCTGTTCCGGTCTGCGCGATACCAATAAAATCTTTACCCTCTAAGGCAATCGGAATGGCTTTATGCTGTATCGGCGTTGCCTCTTTAAATCCTAACCGACCAATCGTTTCGATAGTTTTCGGAGCAATGCCCAGCCCGTAAAAACTAAGCGGAGAATATGTGGAATCTTTTAAAACATCATTTGTATTCGTCATTTTATCTTTCATTAAGCGTTTCTAGCCTGCATCCTTTTTTCCTGCGATGAATGATCACTGTGAATATTACAATAAGCATCGTCATTGTAAATACTCAAAAGATTCTTGCAGCGAGGATGTTTGCATCGTCTCCCTTTTTTAGAAGTTTTTATTTTTTTAATAATAGTTCCTTTCGTAAAATAGGCAAGAAATAAAATAGCCTAATTTTAAACATACTGTTTGTTCTCTTGTCAAAACATAATAATAACTATTAAAAAACAACTGGAAATTTATATTAAAAGGGAGTTATTGATCATTACTTATTACCCTGGATACTTCTTAAGTATTTATAATAATCACTGTCCGTATCCAAAATAAGCGTTGTGTCCGAACCAATAGTATCTCGGTATGTTTCTAGCGTCCTGATGAAGGAATAAAACTCCGGATCTTTGTTGTACGCATTAGCATAAATCTTGATCGCTTCAGCGTCAGCCTCACCTTTAATTTCTTGAGCTTTGCGATAAGCTTCAGATTGGATCTCTTGAAGCCCTTTAACCGTTTGTCCTTCTATCTCAGCCTTACTCCCCTGACCTTCAGAACGATATTGCTCTGCGGCACGCTTACGTTCTGATATCATTCGATCAAAAACTTTTCTACGAACTTCCTCAACATAATTAATCCGTTTAATTCTTAAATCAATAAGCTCAATGCCATATTGAGGTGTAATCAGAGAAGCATGTTCTAAAATATTTCGAGTCAGCGCTCTGCGTCCAACGCTGATACGCTCTATATTAGTATCTCCTGCGCCTATATTATCTGTCGTTTTAGCACTAACCGATTGCTCATGCAAACGGTTAGAATCACGCACTGTCTCAATTAATTTTAAATTAGAAATAGCGTCTCGAGTCGCGGCGTCTACAACATCGTCCAATCGAGCATACGCTCCCATTTCTGTTCCAACCGATTGCATAAACTTGAGCGCATCCACTATTCGCCAGCGCGCGATTGTATCAACCCAAATATATCTTTTATCAAGGGTAGGAATCTCATTTGGATCACCATCCCACTGCAACATCCTTTTATCAAAATAATTAGCATTCTGAATAAAAGGTAATTTAAAATACAAACCTGCCTCTACAATCGGTTGGCCGATCGGCTCACCAAATTGCGTGACAACAACTTGCTGAGTTTCATCAACAGTGTAAGCAACCCCGCTAACAAAAAGAATCGCAATAATCACAGCAAAACCAAGCAATAGACTTCCAATCTTCATCATTATTTTTGACCTTCTTGCGTTAAATTAAGCAATGGTAAAATCGTATTTCCCTCTGGTCCCATAACATAAATTTTCCCTGCTTTAGGCAATACATCAGAAAGTGTTTCAAGATACATTCGTTTTAGAGTTACATCCTTCGCTTCTTTATATGCATTCCAGGTAGCAATAAATTTTGTAGCATCTCCTTTAGCCTGATTAATCCGCTTTAAAGAATAACCTTCCGCTTCTCGTATCGTTTTTTCTGCTTCTCCTCGAGCCTTGGGAATAACCTTGTTATACGCCTCCCAAGATTGATTAACGATCTTCTCCTTTTCCTGCTTAGCTTCATTAACCTCATTAAAGGAAGCCTTGACCGCATCAGGGGGGTTCACATCTTGAAGCTTAACAGTTACAATCTGAATACCAATATTATAACTATTCAGAATTTCTTGCATCTTACCTTGCACTTCTTGATTAATTTCAATACGACGTGTTGTTAAGACTTCCTCAACAGAACTATCTCCTATGACCTGACGCATAACAGATTCTGAAATATCGCGGACTGTCACGTCTACGTCTCGAATATTAAATAACGCCTTAACCGGGTCTTCAAGCTTAAACTGTACGATCCAATTAACGTCTACAACATTCAAATCACCCGTCAACATAAGCGATTCTTCAATATATGCCTTAGAGGAATACTGGGTTTTAACACCTGATCGAACAGTTTTAAAACCAAATTCTTCCTTATAAATTCTCTTTACCTTAACTTTATTTAATTTCTCAATATTAAAAGGAACCTTCCAGTGCAAACCCGGCTGAGTTGTCTTAATATATTTTCCAAAACGACGAATAACTCCAACTTCATCAGGACCAACGGAATAAAAGCTTGATAAAATCAAAGCGCCGACAGCAATCACCATCACCACAACAGATGACAGCCCCTTGTTAACCTTAGGGATATATTTCTTCCCTTGACGAAACAATTCTTCTGGTGTATCAGGTATTTGAAAATCCATAGTTAGCTAGTTTGCTCATCTCACTTCACATCAGCGAAGCGGACCCGTAGGCTCCATTTGGTAGATATAAATTAAGGAGGGATGTATTAAACAGACGCAACAATCCTTATAAACCTAGATGATTGTACTGCACCCCCATTTTTTGTCAAGCTCTTTATCAGACTGAAGACAACACAGCTATATGAAAAATAAGGCACACTTTTGCACAAGACCCTAATCCCATATAAACTTTAATGTGCAGCTAATTACTCATCCCAACCAACCTCTGAGGTTACCTGATCTCTCGAAGAATCGCTCGAGTCTGATTGCTGATCAGAGCTTTTCTTCGGCATAAAATGAATGCTATTAGCTGCAATTCTAACGCGGCTTTGCGTCTTTCCGTCTTTTTCCCAACGATCTTGCTTTAGACGTCCTTCAACAATGATGCCACTTCCTTTTGTCAGATATTTTGCGCAATTTTCAGCCACTGCTCCCCAAACTTCAACATCAAAAAAAGAAGTTTCCTTTACTTTTTCATCGCCTTTAGAATAAAACCGATTATTAGCAATAGAGATGCTACAGACCGCTTTCCCAGATGGAATATATTTTAATTCCGGATCTCTCGTTAAATTTCCCATAATATTAACACTATTTAAGCTCATAAATCGCCTCCTCTTTTAAAATGATAAAATTGTTTAGTTATATTAGCACAATGTTAAACAAAATTAAGAAATATAATCCCTGCCCCCTTAAATCTGCTTATCATATTTTCTCTACCTTAGATAACATCTTGCAGCAACTTACCTGCGATCTTGATTTTGAATCTTTCCTTTGCTACGCAAGAATCCTTCTGTTAATATAAAATATCTTAACTATTGCGTACCTTAAAGAAATGCGAGAACTATCTTAAGCGTTCGATCTTATTTTATCAAGAAATATGTACGACATCATATTAATAAATCCAAAAAGCAACACGCTTCAATCTTTTGACTTCTTGATTGCTAAAAGTATCCCGTTATCAATCGGATATATCGCATCTTATCTAGAAGATAAAAATTACAACGTAAAAATCATTGATGAAGAAGTCGAAATGATAACCAAAGAAAAACTTCTTCAAATGACAAATAATAAAAAACAATTATTTGGCGTAAGCTGCTTAACCCCTACGATCAGCCGCGGCTACAAGCTAGCCAATTTAATCAAATCTATTTTTCCAGAATCAACCATTGTTTTCGGAGGAATTCATTGTACGGTTCTTCCGGAAGAAGTGCTTGGAAACCCTTGCGTAGACCTTGTTGTCAGAGGCGAAGGAGAACCCGTCATAGAACAAATCGTGCTCCATCATCGCCAAGGGAAAAACTTCAAAGATATCTTATCTTGCTCTTATCGATCTAACGGTACCATAATCCATAACCCAATAGCCCCTTTAATCGACATCAACTCTCTGCCCAGCATCCCTTTTCATATGTTTGACTCCAAAATTTACGATATGGGATTTATGATCTCATCGAGAGGATGTCCCTACAATTGTGCTTTTTGTAGCCAGCGAATCATTAACGGAAATGTCTTTCGCTATCGATCGACCGAAAAAGTCATTGCTGAATTACAAACGCTAACAACAATGTACCAACCTTCAAACATTGTATTCCTTGATGATATTTTTACTGTCAGCAAAACAAGAGTTCGAGACCTTTGCCAAGCAATTATTCAGAACAATTTGCATACAAAAGCCGAATATTCAATATCAACCCGCGGAGATTGCATCGATGATGAAATATTAAAAGAGCTTAGATCCGCTAATTTCACTGGGCTCAACATCGGAGTAGAAACTGCAAGCGAGAAATTAATGAAATTTATTAACAAAAATGAAACCGTCTCGGATATCGTAAAAGGAATTCAGCTTGCTAAAAAATACAATTTTGGCATCGATACAACTTTTATTTATGGAATCCCTGGAGAAACAAGAGCCGACCGAGTTGCATCGTTTAATTTAGCCGTATCATTAAGTCCAGATAAAGCACGATTTAACAATGCGACACCTTATCCTGGGACAAAATTTTATGATGTTGCTAAAAGAGAAAACAATCTAAATATCATAGGACATTGGGAAAATTTTACGCCGACTGGTGTTTTAGCGTCTAATAGTCCTAACCGGTCTTTCTTGCCTTACTATCCGCAAGGTTCCACCCCTGAAGAAATCATTGAAGATGTCATTCAAGCAAATATGTTATATTTCCTTCAACCAAAACGATTAAAAGGGCTAATAAAAAACATGTTCGATAGAAAAGGAACAAAATGGTTTGTTCTTCCTAATCAGTGGTGGAAAGAACCAAAATATATCAAAGGTCTTTTTTTAATTTTTTTGCTAACTCTCAAAAGATTGATTTTACTAATAAAATGGGGACTTCAAGGCAAACTACTAACACAATTTAAAAAAAAGAAAAGGATGCCTGGCTAAGCTCTCAAAGCTTACCAATAAAGTTTTTTAAACCGCTTAGAATATCGCTTAACCCATTTGCGAGAAGCTTCCTCAAGAGAAATTTCTTTACCAGTCTGAAAATTAATTAAATCACGATATTCAGAAATCAAATAAATTTGCTCAATCATTTTTACCTTAAATGCTTCACGTAACCTAAAAAAACTTACAGCAATATCATAAAGCTTTGTCTCGGAATTCTGGATGCATCTGACAACTTTCGCCTGAACATTAAACATTTTATCTTCAAGAGGCATTTTTACAGAAACCACAGAACCTATATCTACCGGATTCTTTCCAGCAAAAAGCAATCCTCCGATACTTGCATTGATTGTTTCAGTTCGACTTTCTTCTCCCCCAAGATCATCTTCTAAACCAACAACTTCATAAGCAAGAGGCAAAGACAAAGGATGCCGAATAAATTGTCGTTTCTCTTTTTTTCCCATAAGGTCACCCTCTATTTCATTAATTTTACCATAATTCTTTTACCAAAACCTAATCGTTTTTTCTAAATTCTAACAATGATATTTGCTTTTGTCCAGAAATGTATGCCAAATGAAATAATCATCCTACAATACTATTCATTTAAATTGCCACGCTAACTCTACTTTAGCCAATAAATAGTTTGTGCACACCAAGTTTGTTTGTTATAATACGAAACTTCTAATAAGAATAAATATCCAATATATATCTATATAAAAAATTAATATTAAGGAGACATTAATGCCAAACGCAACGGGCCAATCAACCCACCATGCAACAGCCCCAGAAGATCGTATTCCCGTTTTTCACAAATTCATCTACGGCTTAGGATCAATGGCCAATGATAGTCAGGCCGCTTGGATTGGCCAAATGGTTGCAATTTTAATCCTAGGCTTAGGACTAAACCCTGCCATAGTAGGGCTAATTGGATTTGTTCCGCGCGTTTTTGATGGCGTCCTAGATCCTGTTGTTGGTTTTAGCTCAGATAATACCCGAACAAAATATGGAAGGCGTAAGCCATTTATTTTCTGGGGAGCAATTATCGCCGGAATTTGTTATTTTCTCATGTTTCAGCTTTATCCAGAAAATAGCAAAACATTCAACGGCTGGTATTTCTTAATACTTCAAATCATCTTTTTTGGAGCTTTCACTTGTTTTTCAATTCCTTGGCTTGCCTTAGGTTATGAAATGACACCTGATTACCATGAACGAACAGCCCTACAAGGCTGGAGCAGAATTATGGCTCAGATTCCTTGGTTACTCGCTCCTTGGTGTTGGGCAATTTTGTACAATAAAAACTGGTTTTCAAATCCTGAAACAGGACAAGCAGATCCTGTTCTTGGAGCACGCGTTGTCTCCATTTTTATCGGTCTTATTATAATCATCGGGGGCATTCTGCCTGCTATTTTTAATAAAGAGCGTTTCGGAAACTTACCAAAACCAGAAAAAATAACAGGTAATTACCTCAAAAATGTAACTTCACATAATACAAAGTTTTTATCTAAACTCTATGTTGCGAGTAGCATCCTTGCCTTTTTCTTTTCTTTTTATATCAGCAAAACAGATTTTCCTTGGTTTTCCTTACCTATAAGAATTACAACTGTTTTCTTAGGTGGCGCTTTATTTTCTGGCATCTTCCTTTTGCTTTACGCCAATCCTGTTCTTAAAAAATTATTTGATAATATTGTCCTTACATTTAAAATCAAGCTGTTTGTTAAAATTTGCGCAGGCACATTCTTAATCTTCAATGGTTTTATGCTTAGTTCTACATTTATTCTTTGGGTTATTTTCTTTCATGTTTTTAAAAATGCTCCTGATACAGGCCTTGCTTATGCTGCGGGAGGAAAATTACTTGGAGTCTATGGAACATTTAGCGCTATTTGTATGACAATTGTTATTCCGAGAATTGTATGGCTCTCCAAGCGATTAGGAAAAAAGAAAGCCTTTTTTGTTGCAATCCCACTTTCTATCATTGGTTTTGCCATGAAATGGCCTGCATATCTTCAGGTTCATCCAGCAAATAGCGAATTATGGCAAATGCTAAACGGCACAGGTTTTATTAATTTTGTACAAGTCTGCTGGTTTATTGCTAAATCTCACTTTTTACTTTTACTATGTGCACCATTTATTGCCTTTGGACTAGGATCAATCTTTACTATCTTTTTATCAATGCTTGCCGATATATGCGATGTTGATGAGTTAGAAACAGGCGAGCGTCGTGAAGGAATGTTTACGGCAGTCTATTGGTGGATGGTTAAAATGGGGCTTGCTCTCGCAGGACTCCTTGGAGGTGCGATGCTTGCCTGGACAGGGTTTGATCAAGGAAAAGGCATTGGACAATCTTTAGATACTTTATTTTGGATGAGAGTCTTTGACGTTTCTATTCCAATCATAGCATCCATTATTGCAATAATTTTTATTTTCAGTATAAAATTTACTGAAAATGATACTCACAGGGTTCGCAAAGAATTGGAAGAAAGACGCGGAAAGGCATAGAAAAGAACATGACAAAACAA